>DATBKN010000061.1:0-22662 GCA_036555845.1 Gemmatimonadaceae bacterium
CGGCGCGCTCCGTACCGCCGAATTGGTCGACGCCGGCTTGAATCGCTTTCACGAAGCGCGCGCGCATCGTTAGGTCCTCGACGCCCCACGGCATCGCGACATCGGCGAACGTCGGGCGCTCACCAGCCGGCGCGCCCGTGCGACAGCGCGCTCCGCAATCCTCCGTCACCGCCCAGTCGGTGAGAACAAGGCCACGGAAGCCGTAGCGACGCCGAAGCGCGTCCGTCAGCAACTGCTTATTGAACGCGGCGCCTACAGCCTCGAGGGGCCGATTCTCCCATGTGGCGCCCTCCAGGATGGAATACGTGGGCATTACCCCAGCGACGTTTAACGCAAAGGCGCCGAGGAAAGGTCGAACGTGATACTCGAGAGTCGAGCCTTTGAATGACGCGAATCGTCCGTAAAAACTGTGACTATCGAGTCCATCCTTCTGCGCACCGTATCCCACCCAGTGTTTGACGACAGTTGCGACGCCGACGCTGTCCACGCCATTCGCTCCGTGCTGGAAACCTTCGACGTACGCGCGCACCATTCGGCCGGCGAGATCGGCGTCTTCACCGAAGGTACCGCTGATGCGACTCCAGCGTGGTTCCGTCGCCAGATCCGCCTGCGGGGAGAGCGCCATGTGAATGCCGACCGCGCGATACTCCTGGCGCGCGATATCAGCAAAGCGCCTGACGAGTGCCGTATCGCCTAACGCGGCGAGGCCGAGCGTCTCGGGCCATTGCGAAAACTGTCCCTCAGCTACGCTTGCACCGATCACATATTGAAAGTGATGTCGGGGGTCCGTGCTGATGGTGAGTGGAACGCCGAGCCGCGTTCCTTCGGCGATCGCTTGAAGCGTATTCTGCTCAGCAGCGAGCGTGGCAGGCGGCCCACCGAGCCGCGTGATCATGCTGTTGACCTGCGCGCCGCCGATGAGAGCGCGGTTGGCCGCCGTGTCGTAGCGTTCCCCGATGCCTGCGCCGCTCATCCGACCTAACGAGCGCGCGGTGCCGTGCGTCATCGCGCCGGCCTTTTCTTCCAGCGTCAATCGCGAGACGAGATCCTGGGCGCGCACCTGCGGCGAGAGACGCCAATCCTCGTATGGATCCAGCACGCCGTTGCGGTTCGAATCCTTGAAGCGCAGTCCGTCCTGCTGAAGAATCGGGGCGCTGCGCGCGATGAGGCGCGGCTGAACCGGTTGTGAAAAGAGGCTCGCCGGGCACGCGAGCACGAAAAGCGCCGCGCACACACGGCGGATCACCACGGAGCTATGCATGGACACTTACCTGCGTTGTGTTCGACGCGCGTTCACGTACCCGGCGAATGTGAAGCGCTGCAGCCGCGCGTCAACACCGTACTCCGGGAAGTAGTTGCTGCGCACGTCGTCCAGCGGACGCAAGGCATGTTCGGCGCTGCGCTGGCAGGGTTCGAGGAGGTACTCGATCTCGCCGTCGCGGAACTGCACCCACGCGTGCCGTCTGCCTGATTCGGGACCGACAGTCGCGTATCCTACGACGAACTGCGCGTCGACACCGAGCTCGACGAGTTTGCGCCAGGCCCACAGCGCGAAGTCCTCGCAATCGCCACGGCGCATCAGCTCGAACGTGCGCGGGTGCTGCCAGAAGTCACTCACCTGGTAGGCGTCGGCGTCGCTCGTGTACTCGCACTGGCCTAACCAGCCGATGATGTCGGCGACCTGCCTAACGTCAATCTCGCTGACGCCCTGAAAGTACCATGTGAAGTCCTGTCTCGCTCCCGGTCCGAAAGCATGCAGGGGCGGCCGGATGGCAAGACGCGCCCAGGGGTCGCGCGGTGGAAAGAGTGCGATGACCACGCGATCCCGCGTGCGGCGCGCCAGGGCCCGGATGCGCGCGAGCACGGCCGCTCAGGCGTGCAGCTTCGCCAGCCGCTCCACGGCGCGCTCCAGCGTTTCGCGCTTCTTGCAGAAGGCAAAACGCGTCATGCGCTTGCCGCCGCCTGACGAGTGAAACGAGGACCCCGGCACCGTGGCGATTCCAATCTCCCGCGTGAGCCAGAGCGCGAACTCGCGATCGTCCTGATCGCGGATGCGCGAGAAATCGGTGAGCACGTAGTACGCACCTTCCGGCGTCGAAAACTGAAACCCTGCTTCGCGCAGGGCAGGGCAGAGCAGCTCACGCCGCTCGCAGTACTCATCAGATAACGAGTCGTAGTACTCCGACCCGAAGGCGAGGCCGACCGCGCCGGCGGCCTGCAGCGGCGCTGGTGCACCTACGGTCAAAAAATCATGCACCTTGCGGATCGCGCCTGTCTCGTTAGGTGGCGCGATCGCGTAACCCAGGCGCCACCCCGTGCAGCTGAACGTCTTGGATAACCCCGAGATCGTGACGGTGCGCTCACGCATCCCGGGGAACTGCGCCAGGAGCAGGTGCTCGCCGCTGTAGCGAATGTGCTCGTAGATCTCGTCCGTGAATGCCCAGACGTCGTGCTGAATGCAAAGATCGGCGATGAGCTGCAGCTCCTCGCGCGTGAAGACGTGCCCGGTGGGATTGTGCGGCGTGTTCACGATGATCGCACGCGTCTTGTTGCTGAATGCGGCGCGCAAACGATCGGGATCGAATTTCCAATCAGGGAATTCGAGCGGGATAAAGACAGGCTTCGCTCCCGCGAGAATGGCGTCCGGGCCATAGTTCTCGTACCAGGGCTCGAACACGATGACTTCGTCGTTAGGATCGATCAGCGCGAGGAACACGGAAGCCATCGCCTCGGTCGCGCCGCACGTCACCGTCAGCTCGCGATCGTGCTCGAACTCGAAGCCGTACGTCTTTGCGTACTTGGCCGCAATCGCCTGACGCAGCACCGGCGCACCCCACGTCACCGCGTACTGATTGATGTCCTTGTTGATGGCGCCGCACGCTGCGTCCTTCATCGCCTGCGGCATCGGGAAATCGGGGAAGCCTTGCGCGAGGTTGATCGCGCCGGCTTCCATCGCGACGCGGGTCATCTCGCGAATGACTGACTCAGTGAACGTCGCAGTGCGTATTGCGGGCATAGGCTCTGGTCGGTTGCCGGATGGCGCAGTGCAGCACAGTATAGTCCGGCGACGCGCAGTGCGCTGTGCAACAACGGGGTCAGACTCCTTGATCCGTTGCCTGCGCGCCTCATTCGCTTCGACACGATAAGGAGTCTGACCCCGCTGTTCGCATGATCGCCCGACGTCCAGGCGCGCAGGCGCTCGCCTTCATCTTCATCACGGTCCTGGTCGACACCATCGGCTTCGGGATCATTTTGCCGGTCACTCCGGAACTGATCATGGAGCTGACCGGCGAAGGCTTGAGCCGCGCGTCGCTGTATGGCGGCTGGCTGCTCTTCGCCTTTGCAATCATGCAGTTCTTCTTCGGCCCGATCATCGGCAACCTGAGCGATCACTTCGGCCGCCGTCCCGTCCTGCTGCTGTCGCTGGCAGCGTTCGGGATCGACTACATACTGATGGGTTTCTCGCGCACGATCGTGTGGCTCTTCGTCGGCCGAGCGATCGCCGGGATCGCGGGCGCGGCGTACACGACAGCGACGGCATACATCGCCGACGTGACACCGCGGGAGAAGCGCGCCCAGAGCTTTGGTCTCGTCGGTGCGGCATTCGGCATCGGCTTCATCGTCGGCCCGGCGATCGGCGGCTTGTTAGGCGGACTCGGCTCGCGCGCGCCCTTCTTCGCCGCCGCGGCGCTCGCGCTGCTCAACGTGCTGTACGGATTTTTCGTCGTTCCCGAATCGCTCCCTCCAGAACGCCGTCGTCCGTTCCATTGGACGCGCGCGCACCCGTTAGGCACGCTCCAGCGCCTGCGCTCGTATCCGGGAGTGCTGGCGATGATCGGCGCGATGTTTGTGTGGCAGTTGGCGCATCAGGCGCTGCCGAGCGCGTGGGCGTTCTATACGATGTTCAAGTTTCGATGGTCTGAAGCGCTTGTCGGTGTCTCACTCGCCGCGGCTGGCGTGACGATCGCCATCGTGCAGGGAGGTCTCACGCGCGTGCTGATTCCGCGCATGGGAGAGCGCCGCGCGGCGCTCACGGGACTCACGCTGGGTTCGTTAGGCTTTCTTGGATATGCGATCGCGACGCGAACGTGGATGATGTATTCATTCATGCCCGTCTTCGCGTTTGCGGGCCTGGTGTATCCGTCGATCAACGGGCTCATGTCACAACAGGTATCCGAGCGATCGCAGGGCGAGCTGCAGGGCGGTGTGGCGAGCGTCTACAGTCTCGCGACGATCATCGGCCCGCCGTTCATGACGCAGATCTTTCGCTTCTTCACACGCGACGACGCTCCCGCGACTATCCCCGGCGCGCCGTTCTACTCCGCGGCATTCTTAGGAGTTGTTGCCCTGCTCCTATTCATCCGCGCCTCTCGGCCGCTGGAGACTCTTACCGCTCGACCAACTTCCCAAACTGGCGAATCAGTGCGATAGCGTCTCGCACCTTGCGCAACGTTATCTGCGTACATCCTCCGCAGCGGTTTTGATTACGTTCTCGAGCACGACGAGGTGGTCCGGCTCCGGCGTGTTCAACCGGCGGTGGAACACGAAGCGGCGATCGTCCGGCGCGACGCTGTACTCCCGCCGAAAGTCGCCGATGCGATACTGCTTCGCAGAGAAGAGGACGCGCGGCTCGCCGAAGACGAAGGTGGGCGCGGGTGTGACTGGAACGCTCACGAGGTTCTCGTCACCGTCCACGTAGAACAGCTCGCGTCCGCTGTTGGCCCACACGGGACCGGTCCCGCCGTTCGGCGAGACCAGCCAGTTGCCGTCCTTCGTGTTCGGGAACGGACGCACTCGGACCTGCGCCCGGCCCGTCTCGAGCGTCAGGTACGCCAACCAGCGTCCGTCGGGGGAGACCGCAGGCCCGGCCTCCGCGTGCGGCGTTGCCACCAGCGACACTCGCGTCGTGTCGCCTCGCCGCCTAACGGCGATCAGGTCGCTGGTGCCGCCGCCGCCGTCACGATAGACAATCCACTGATCGTCCTTCGTGAATACGACCTCGTGTACCTGACGCGGATCGAACACGAGGGGACGCTCCGGTTCCCTCGCGTCAGCGCGCCGGATGAACGATTCCCGGCGACTGGGATCACGGTCGGACATGTATGCGACCTCGCGGCCGTCTGGCGTCCATTCCGGCCGGATCCCTCCCTGGAAGCTGAGTTGGGTCATGCGACCGCTGTCGAGCTCCCTGACCCATATCTCGCCTCCAAGTGTCACGGCCAGCCGCCGTCCATCAGGCGACAACGAAAACGCTCCGTTCGTCGTGAGCTGGTCGGTCCACACTGGATCGACCGGTCTTACGTGGCCATCCCGCGTGACCCAGACGACCTCCGTTGTGTCGCGGAGCCCGCTGCCCGTGGCGTGGATCAATGTCCCGTTCTGCGACGTTGAGAAGTCCGGCACGAAGTCCGGCGCGCCGACCGCGCCAAACGAGACAGACTGCGCTACCACGCGAGGCTCCCCGGTGAGTTCCATACGGCGTTCGTCGAACGGTTGCATCATCAGCGGTCTGAATCGCTGCGGGGCGAAGACCAGATAGCCCGGCACGTATTCGGCGTACAGCCCGTTCGTTACGACGCGATACTTGCCCGTTGTGACTTCAGCGACCGCAATCTGGCTCTTGGCGGGGTCGCGATACTTGATGACGAAGAGAATTCCCCGCCCCCCGGGCAGCGCCGACGGCCAGACGTGGTCCACCTGGCCGGCGGCAGTGTCGATGGCAGTGAATGGTGATGGCGTGCCACCGGTCGCGCGCACCCTAACGAGTCCCATGCCCTCGGCGCCGTCCGCATAGATGAAACCATCCGGCGCCCACGTGCCTCCTGCATAGCCGACTGCGGCCGTTGCGATGGGGGTCACTTGCCCGCCTGTCGCCGGGACGACCTTAATGGTTCCTCGCGGGCTGATGAACCCGATGCTCAGCCCGTTAGGCGCGAAGAAGGGGACCTCGGCACCTGCCGTCCCTGGGAGCTCCGTCGCCTCGAGCTGATCGCGGGCCAGCACGAACAAGTGCCGCTCTCCGGCCTTGCCGACGTGCAGGTACGCCAGCCGCGAGCCGTCAGGGGAGAGTGCGATCCGCCTGAACCACCCACCGATCTGCTGCTCACTCGGCAACTGCATCACATACCGCCGGACCGGCGCTGGCAACGCGGGGCTGGGGCGGAGCCAACCCCACGCGGCGAGCGCCGTCGCGAGAACGGCGACGGCGAGGAGGGCTGCGGGCTGCGAGGCGAGTCGAGACTGGACGTCACTGCGATCGACGCTTTTACTGCCGACAGCGGTCACGAAGGCGGGGTTGCCGAGTGCCTGCGCGAATGCCTGCGCGCTCTCAAAGCGGTCCGCCGGCAGCTTCTCCAACGCCTTGCTCACGGCCGCTGCCACGTTAGGCGGCACCGACTTCCGCAGCGCCGTCGCCGGCTGCACGGGCTCGGCGATGATCTTCATGATGATCTGCTGCGCCGACGAGCCCACGTGCGGCGGGTTGCCGGTCAGCATCTCGTACAGCACGCTCGCGAGGCTGTAGACGTCCGAGCGCGCCGTGATCTGCTTGTCCGCCGTCGCTTGCTCCGGCGACATGTAGTGCGGCGTACCTAACGAGAGTCCCGTCTCGGTCATGCGACCGCCGGCCGCGGCCGAAACGGCGAGCGCGATCCCGAAGTCCATCACCATTGCCCGCCCGTCGTGCAGCAGGATGTTCTCCGGTTTGATGTCCCGGTGGATCACTCCGTGCCGGTGCGCGTAGTCCAGCGCATCCGCAACCTCGCTCGTTATGCGAACGGCTTCCTCGATCCCGCACTGCGTCTCGCGGTTCAGCTTCTCCCTGATCGTTTCGCCCTGGATGTAGGGCATGACGTAGTAGAGGAACCCGTCCGCTTCCCCCGAGTCGAACAACGGCAGGATGTGCGGGTGGCTCAGCGCCGCCGTCGTCTTGATCTCCTGCACGAAGCGCTCGGCGCCTAACACGGCGGCGAGCTCAGGCTTCAAGACCTTGATCGCGACCTTGCGGTCGTGCCTAACGTCCTGGGCGAGATAGACGGTGGCCATGCCGCCCGCGCCGAGTTCTTGCTCGATTCGGTAGCGGCTGCCCAGGGCTGTGTCCAACCGACTGACGACGTGGCTCACGCTGCGCGGGGCTCCGCGGTTTGGAACTTCTCGCTTACGCTCGTGCGAGGAGAAACGAGCAGGGCAGGTGGTTACTGCAGGCGCCGTCGAAGGTACGACTCGAGGCCGAGCGCGGCCAGACGCTGGGCCGTCGTCACGATTGCATGCGACGCGGCACCGCGACCTCAGCTCCTACCGCTTCGATAGCTCTGCGAGCGCAGCACGGATCACGTCAGCTGCCTTGTGTTGCACGGACGGCTGGCGATCGATTGCGACGCGTACCGCCCGCTCTGCATCGCCAGGGCTATAGCCTAACGCGGAGAGCGCGCGAACGGCGTCCTGACTCACGCCGTCTCGGCCCCCCCCCATGCCCGACGGCTCCTCACCAGGCTCGTGCACGTCACCGAGTTTGTCGGCCAGGTCGAGTATGAGCTGCTGCGCCTTCTTTTTCCCCACCCGCGGCACCGACTGCAGCGTGACGACGTCGCGCGCCTGGATCGCCTGCAGGACGCGCTCGGCGCTCAGGGTCGAAAGCATACCTAACGCGAGCGCCGGGCCAACACCGGTGGCGCCGAGTAACCGGCGGAAGAGCCGCCGCTCGAACGCCGTGGGAAAACCAAACAGCTGCCAATCGTCGTCGCGCACGACCACGTGCGTCTGCAGCGTCACATTCTCGCCCACGTTAGGCAGGGCTTCGTACGCCGAGAGCGGCACCGCCAGCTCGTAGGTGACGCCGCCCGGCGTCGTCACCTCGATGCGGTCCAGCGTTTTGGTGACGAGCGTGCCGCTGACCTGCGAGATCATGCCGGCGGCACTGCAGCCGCCGTTCGGCCGCGCACCGGAAGCGTGAGCATCGGCGCGTGCAGATGCGCGCGCATGAGGCACGTCACAGCGGCTGCCACTCCGTCAGCCGCGTCACTCGGCTCCGGCGCCGACTTGAGACGCAGCAGCTGCGTCAACATGAACTGCACCTGCTCCTTTGTCGCGCCGCCGGTCCCCACGATCGCCTTCTTAATGTCAGCCGGGGCGAACTCATGGATCGGCCGTAAAGCCTGCTGCGCGGCGAGCAGGATGACGCCGCGGGCGTGACCTAACGCGAGCGTCGTGCGCACGTTCTTCTGGTAGAAGACATCCTCGACGGCGACGATCTCCGGTGAGTGCCGCGCGATCAGCTCACGCACGCCGTCGAAGATCTCGCAAAGGCGTGCGGCCAGGTTGTCACGCGGACGGGTGCGGATCACCCCGCATTCGATCAGGACGAGGGAGCCTGCGCCGGGCGTCGCGCAGCGCACGACGCCGTAGCCAGTCACAGCAGTTCCGGGATCGATCCCGAGGCAGAGCACGCCTGAACGTTAGGCTGTCATCGCCGAGACGTCCATGTCGAAGTTGCCGTCGACCTTTTGCACGTCGTCCAGATCCTCCAGGAGCTCGATCAGCTTGATGACGCCCTCGGCATCCTTGCCTTCCACGCGCACCGTCTGCCGCGGGATCCAGGCGATTTCGGCCTCGGCCGGGTTCACGCCTTTGCTGCTGAGCGCACTGCGCACGGTGTGAAAGTCCGCGGCGTCCGTCGAAATAATGTACTGATCGTCCTCGCGCTCGAAGTCCGTCGCGCCGGCATCGAGCGCGGCTTCCATCACCTGTTCTTCGTTAGGGTACGCCGTAGCGCTCACGTAGATCTGGCCTTTGCGTTCGAACATCCAGGCAACCGAGTTCGTCGCGCCCAGGTTGCCTCCGTTGCGAGAGAGGCGATGGCGCACTTCGGCGACGGTTCGATTGGCGTTGTCCGTGAGGGCCTGGATCATCAGCGCCACGCCGCCGGGCGCGAACGCTTCGTAGAGGACTTCGTGGTATTCGACGCCTTCCAGTTCGCCGGTGCCTTTCTTGATCGCGCGGTCGATGTTTTCCTTGGGCATCGACGCGCTTTTCGCGGTGTCGATGGCCGTGCGCAGGCGAGGATTGCCGTTAGGATCGCCGCCGCCGTGCTTGGCCGCGACCGTGATTTCACGAATGAGTTTGGTAAACAACGCGCCGCGTTTCGCGTCGGTCGCGGCTTTGTAGTGCTTGATCTGTTTCCATTTACTATGACCGGCCATCAATCGGGAAAGCTAGGGAACGAAGGGTGAACGAGAATATAGGTCGACCGCACTTACGAAACAGTCTCGCCGGTCGTCCTCATCGATGTGGGAAACCCTTTGCGGCGCCGCGACTTTTCCATCAGGCTCACCAAGCTGACGCTGATGCCGAAGCGTCTGGGCGTCATGCTCTGCATTCTGGCCGCGGCGTGCAGCACCGACGATCCGACAGGTCCCAAGGCCGCAAGAATTGTCCTGAACTTCGAGTCGCTGACGCTCCAGCAGCTCGACTCGGCGCAGCTGATCCCCTCGTTCGTTGATTCCCACGGGACGCTGATCGCCGGAGTGCCTACGAGCTTCAGCTCGAGCGATCCAAACATCGTCAGCATCTCGAATACCGGCGTGGTTCGCTCGTTAGGCCCTGCTGGAAGTGCGACGATAACGGTCCGCGGCGCGAACATCTCGAAGACGGTGCCGGTTGCCGTTCAAGGAGTCGCGAGTAAGCTGGTTGTCACGCCAAATCCGGGCGTCGTGCCGCAAAAGGGGACACTGCAACTCACTGCTCGTTTGCTCGACCGAGTGGATGCGCCGATCCCAGACGCTGCGTTCACCTTCGAGTCGTCGAACCCAAACATCGCGACCGTGGCCGCGAGTGGACTTGTCACGAGCGTCGGCCCTTCTGGTTCAATCAGTATCACGGTGCGAAGCGGGCAGTTTGCGACAACGGCGCAAGTCGCGGTTACACAAGTCGCGACTAAGCTGCAGGTGCTAGCCTCGTCTCCTATCCGGCTCGGTGCGAATCGCTCCCTGAAGCCGGCCGTGCTAGTGCTCGACGCGGTGGATGTTGCTATTCCTGGACAGGTGCTGCGATTCACATCGCTGAACCCGGCGCTGATAACGGTTTCGTCGGACGGCATTATCAGTTCTGTTGGACCGCTCGGGACGACCGGAATCAGGATCGACGTGCTGGGCACGACGTTAAGCGCGACGCTGCAAGTCCAGATCGTAATCGCCACGAGTCCGAGCGGAACGTCTGTCGACTCCGCGACGTTCGGTGGTGCGTATGCGATCGCGCTGACCGCAAACGGAGGAGCAATCGTAACGGGCCCATTCCGCGACGCGACTGCCGTGATCGATCTTCAGACGCGGTCGATCAGAGGGTTGTTTTCAGGTAAGTCAGCTTATGGCGTCGCCATTTCGAAGGACCAGCGGCGCGCGTATCTGACAACGACTGGCGGTGCCCTTCGGGAGATTGACTTGGTCGCCGATACGTACCGAGACCTTTCGCTCGCGGGAGTTCAGGTCTTCGGCTTAGCATTGTCGCCCGATGACCGTTACGCGTACGTCGGTACGAACGGTGGTCGTTTGGTGGTGGTAGATCTCGCATCGTGGGCCGTCGTTGCGAATATCACAGTGCCAGTAGGCGGCCTGCACGTGACGGTCCATCCGTCCGGCCGATTCGGGTACGTGAGCTGGGATAGCGATGTCGCAGAAGTGGACTTGCAGACCAGGCAGTTCGTTCGCACGTTCACTGTCCCCCGAGGTCATGCGACGGCTCTATCGACTGATGGCAGCACGATGTACGTCGGTACAGAAAACGGCGCGGTCTATCGTGTTGATCTGGCCACCGGCGAGTCTGCACTGTTCAAGGCGACGCCAGACTGTGGCTCCTGGGGGCTCGGTGTTACGCCGGACGACCAGTATCTCTATCTCGCATGTTCGGGTCAGGGGCGAGTGGACGTTCTGGAAATCGCGTCGCGCCAAGTCGTTCGACAGTACAGCGGCTACGTCGAGCCGCGGCGTGTGGCCGTGAGCGTGGATGGCGCAACGGTTGTCGTCGCCACGGGAAATGGGCTCGTTATTTTTCGTTAGGCGATCCGCCTAGCGCGCGAGCCGGGTCCTTCGCCGGGCCGCTGGTCTGGCGAGCCGAGCGGCCCCGCTTGTGAGAAACGGCACTGAGGTCGACGGGCGAGTAACTTAGGCACGCCCATGCTCCGCCACACTCCTTTCCACCCTCGCAGCGCCGCGCTCATGGAAGCGCAGCAGTGGCGTCGCTGGTCCGGGTTTCTGGTGGCCAGCGCGTACGAGATGTCGCACGAGCGCGAATACCACGCGATCCGCAGCTCGGCAGCCCTGTTCGACGTGTCTCCGCTCAAGAAATACCACGTCTCCGGTCGCGACGCGACGCGGATGCTCGACCGCGTGGTGACTCGCAACGTCGCGGCATGCCAGCCGTGCCAGGTGCTGTACACACCCTGGTGCGACTCGCGCGGCAAGGTAGTGGACGACGGCACGCTGCATCGCCTGGGCGAGGAGCAGTATCGCCTAACGAGCGCTGAGCCGAACCTCGCCTGGCTGCACGATAATGCGCGCGGCATGCAGGTGGATCTGGAAGATGCGTCCGACTCGGTGGCGGCCCTGTCGCTGCAGGGGCCCCTCTCGCGCACGATTCTGGAGCACGCCGCGCAGCGCGATCTCGCGGGACTCAAATATTTTCGCCTAACGAACGCGACGATCGGCGGCGCGTCGATCGCCATCTCGCGCACCGGCTACACCGGCGACCTCGGGTACGAAGTGTGGATGGAGGCCGCCGACGCGCTCGCGGTTTGGGACGCGCTCATGCACAGCGGCGCGCCGTACGGCATCACCCCGGCCGGCATGCTCGCCCTCGACATCGCGCGCATCGAGGCGGGTCTGATCCTGCTCGACGTGGACTACGTCTCCGCGCGCAAGGCGCTGATTCCGGCGCAGCTGTCATCCCCCTTCGAGCTCTCGTTAGGCTGGACCGTCAAGCTGGACAAGGGAAGCTTCAACGGCGCGCACGCGCTGCGCGCTGAGTACGCGAAAGGCGTGGACTGGAAATTAGTTGGGCTCGAGATCGAGTGGCCGTCGTTCGAGCGCGTCTTCGAATCGCTGGGACTCGCGCCGCGTCTCTCGGCGACTGCCTCACGCGTGAGCGTGCCGGTCTATGCAGACGGCCGACAGATCGGCTACGCGACGTCGAGCACATGGTCGCCGCTGCTCAAACGCTTCATCGCGCTCGCGCATCTCGAAGCGCCGTTCGCAGCGCACGGCCGCGGCGTCGAATTCGAGATCACCGTCGAGCACCGGCGGCACCGCGCCGAGGCACGTGTGCGCAAACTCCCGTTCTACGACCCGCCACGGAAGCGCGCATGACGACGAACGGCAGCCGCACGCGCTACGACGCGATCATCATCGGTGGAGGGCACAACGGCCTCGTGTGCGCGGCGTATCTCGCGCGTGCCGGCAAGAAAGTCCTCGTCTGCGAGAAGCGCCATCTCGTGGGCGGCGCGGCCGTCACCGAAGAGATTCACAAGGGCTTCAAGTTCTCAGAGTTCTCATACGTCGTGAGTCTGCTGCGCCCCGAGATCATCCGTGAGCTGGACCTGCCGCGGCACGGGCTGCAGATCCTGCCGCTCGAATCTACAGTCACGCCGATGCCTAACGGCAACTATCTGGCGGCGTGGGGCGATCACGACGAGTCCCAGCGCGAGCTGTACAGGCATTCGCCGCTGGACGCCGAGCGCTACGACGATTTCGGCATCATGATGCACCATATGGCGCACGCGGTGAAGCCGATCCTCGCCATGCTGCCGCCGGATCCGACGTCGCTCTCGCCGCGCGAGCTGGTGGCGCTGGCGCGCTTCGGCGGCCACATGCGCTCGTTAGGTGAGGAGCGCTTCTACGCGCTGCACAAGCTCATGACGATGAGCTCCGCCGACTACCTCGATGAATGGTTCGAGAGCGACGTGCTCAAGGCGACGAAGTCGGCCAGCGGAATCATCGGGACCTTTCTCGGCCCGCGCTCGCCAGGATCCGCCTATGTCCTCCTGCACCATTATATGGGCGAGATCGACGGCGCCTTTCGCGCCTGGGGTTTCCAGAAGGGAGGCACCGGCGGCGTCAGTGAGGCGATCGCAGGCGCGGCGCGTGCCTTCGGCGCCGAGGTGAAAGTCGAGGCGCCGGTGACGAACGTGATCATCAAGAATGGCCGCGCCGTCGGCGTCGCTGTTGGAGCAGGCGACGAGTACTACGCGGACGTCGTCGTGTCGGGGCTGGACCCCAAGCGCACGTTCCTCGGTCTCGTCGAGGAGAAGGCGCTCCCCGGCGATTTCCTAACGAGCATCCGCCGCTTCAAGGCGCGCGGCTCGTCAGGTAAAGTGAACCTCGCGCTTTCTGAGCTGCCGCGCTTTACGTGCATGGAGCCTGAAAACATCGCGCGCTGGGGCGGCGTGCAGATTCCCGCCGCGCGATACCTGCGCGGCGCCGTCTCGGTCAGCCCGACGATGGAGTACGTCGAGACCGCGTACGACGACGCAAAGCACGGCGCCTTCTCGCGCCGCCCATATATGGATGTTGTGATCCCGTCGATGATCGATCCATCGATGGCGCCTCCGGGTCAGCACGTAATGTCGATCTTCTGTCAGTACGCGCCGTTCAACATCACGGGCGGTTGGGACGACGCGAAGCGTGAAGCCTTCGGCGACGCAGTCATCAACGCGCTCGCCGTCTTCGCGCCGAACATCAAGCAGGCGATCATCGCGCGTCAGGTCCTCACGCCGGCCGACATCGAGCGCATAACGGGACTCACCGAAGGAAACATCTTCCAAGGCGAGCTCGCGCTGGATCAGCTCTTCTTCCTGCGACCCGCGGCCGGTTACGCCAAGTACCGCTCGCCGATCGAGCGCCTGTATCAATGCGGCTCGGGGACGCACCCCGGTGGCGGCATCATGGGCGCATCCGGCCGGCTGGCGGCGCTGACGATGCTGGGAGATTGGCCGGCGTGACACAGCGATACGACGTCATCGTCATCGGCGGCGGAGTGGGTGGCCTGGCGACTGCAGCGCTCCTTGGCAAGCGCGGCATGGATGTGCACGTCGTCGAAGCTCGCGAGCATCTGGGCGGCCTAACGAGCACCGAAGACATCGTGCCCGGCGTTCCCTGTGACACCGTCGATCATGAGCTGGGATGGGTGCCGCCGGCTCTCGTCGCCGAACTGGGTCTCGACCGCCATGGGCTGCAGCTGCTGTACTGTGATCCCTGCGCGACCGCGCTCGTGCCGTCCGCGCCCTCAGAGAGCATAGCGCTGTATCCCGATGCGCAACGCACGGCCGGGGCACTCGGCCGCTACAGCACCAACGACGCCGCGGCCTGGCCGGCCTTCGCATTGCGCGTCGCACAGCTCAGCGGCTTCCTGCGCGCGCTGTATGAGGTACCCGCGCCGAGCCTCTTCGCGAGCGGTGCTGGAAACCTCGTCAGCATGCTCGCGTTAGGCCGCAAGGCGCGTTCCTTGGGGCGCAACGGCATCTTCGACCTGCTGCGCACGCTGCCGATGAGCATCGCCGACGTGCTCGACGAGTCGTTCGAGAATACGACGCTCAAAGGCCTGCTCGGCGCGCGCGCCGTCTCGCGCATCCTTCAAGGACCGCGCTCGGGAGCGACTGCTTTTCTCTTCCTGCACTACCACGTGGGCCTCCCTTCGGGCGCGGTGCGCGGCATGCTCACGGCGCGTGGTGGAGTGGGCGCTTTGGCAGGAGCGATGATCGGCGCGGCAAAGGCACACGGCGTCTCATTCCGCACCGGCGCGACTGTCGCGCGGATCGATGTCAAGAACGAGCGAACACGGGGAGTGACGCTCGAGTCAGGCGAGGAGATCGTCGCTGATCGCGTAGTCTCCAGCCTCGATGCACGCCACACGATTTACGACCTCATCGATCCTGTGCACGTGGAGCCGGAGCTTTCGCGCGCGATCGGCCACGTACGCATGCGCGGCGCAACGGCAAAGGTGAATCTGGTACTGGACGGAGCAGTTCCCCTGCCTAACGTGGATGCGCTGCGCGGCCCGCTCGTCGTTGCCCCCTCCATCAGCGCGCTGGAGCGAGCCTTCGACAACGCGAAGCACGGTACCATGTCGGACGCCATGACGCTCGAAGTCCGCGTGCCCGGCGTGCTCGACCCATCGATGGAAGGGAAGGGCGGGCGTGTCGCAGTGTCGGTGCTGGCGCAGTGGGCGCCTTACGGCCTCAAGAGCGGCTGGGATGCCGCGAGCCGCGGCGTGTTGGGCGATCGCGTGCTCGCGGCGCTCGAGAGCGCCATTCCCGGCATCACGAACCGCGTTGTACACCGCGAGATACTCAGTCCCCGCGACATCGAGGAGCGCTTCGGCGCCAGTGAAGGAAGCCTAACGCACGGCGAGCTCGCCCTCGACCAGATCCTCTTCATGCGGCCCGTCCCGGCCCTGAGCCGCTATCGCTCAGCCAGTATCGAGGGCTTGTATGTGTGCGGTCGCGGATGCCATCCTGGGATGCCGGCAGCGGCGGCGATGCTGGCCGCCCGCGAGATCGTCCGCAGCGCTCGTGGGCGAGAACCAGCCGCCACTCCGCCGCCGGCACCGCAAGTCGCCTAACGCATTCGCAGCAGGGGACGCATGAGCACCTTCGTTCGCACCGTCGACAGCTATGTCCAGGGCGCGCGCACACTTCCGCAGCGCTACTACGTCTCACCCGAGACGCTGAACGCCGAATGGACGAAAATCTTCGGCGAGCACTGGCTTTGTGTCGGACGCGCTGCCCAGCTCGCCCAGCCGGGCGCTTTCCTCGTCGCCAACGTCGGCGCCGAGAGTGTGATCATTGTGCGCGACCGCCAAGGCGTTTTGCACGCCCACTTCAATGTCTGCCGCCACCGCGGCACTCGGCTTTGCAACGACGCGAGCGGCCAGTTGAGTGAGACGATCCAGTGCCCGTATCACGCGTGGACGTACGCGCTCGATGGTTCGCTGCTGCGAGCGCCGACAATGCAGGACGTGGAAGGGTTCGATCGGGCGCAGCATTCGCTCGTCGCCTCAGGCGTCGCCGAGTGGGAAGGGTTCGTTCTCGTGAACCTTGCGCGCGAGCCGGAGCCCTTCGAAACGGCATTCGCGCCTGTGATCCGCCGATTCGCGCGCTACAACCTGGAAGCTATCACGACCATACGGCGCATCGAGTACGACGTGAAGGCGAATTGGAAGCTCGTGCTGCAGAACTACAACGAATGCCTGCACTGTCCGACGATCCACCCAATGCTCGCGAAGGTGCTGCCATACACGAGCGGGGCGAACGATCTCATCGAGGGAAGCTTCCTCGGCGGCTACATGGAAATTGCTCAGCCTAACGAAAGTGCGACTGTGTCCGGCCGCGTCTGTGGTCCGCTCGTCGGCGATCTGTCGGGGGACGACCTGCATCGCGCCTACTATTACAGTCTCTTCCCCAACATGATGTTGAGCATGCACCCGGACTATGTCGTCTCATACATGGTCTGGCCCACTGGGCCGACCGAGACGCATATCGTATCGGACTGGCTCTTTCATCCGAACGCCGTCGCGCACCCCGATTTCGATCCGCGCGGAGCGATCGAATTCTGGGACGTCACGAACAGGCAGGATTGGGCGATCTGCGAACAGAGCCAACTCGGAGTCATGTCGCGCGCCTATACGCCGGGACCGTACTCGCCGCGGGAGAGCATCCCGGCGGCGTGGGACCGTACCTACCTGCGCGCAATGCGTTCGGAGAGCTGAAGCAATTACGTGAGCGCGATTTCGGACCTATATCACCGCGTTGATCGATCGATCACGCGCTTCATGGCGGATCACGGAATCACGCTTCTCCGGATCAGCGTCGGCATCGTTTTCCTCTGGTTCGGCGCGCTCAAGTTCTTCCCCGGAATGAGCCCCGCGACCGACCTCGCCGTGCGAACAATCCGAGTGCTCACCGGCGGAGCCCTGTCCGACAGCATGGCGCTCTACGTTCTCGCCACCTGGGAGTGCCTGATCGGGTTTGGACTCATCGCCGGTCAGCTGCTCAGAGTCGTGCTTCTGCTCTTGTGGCTGCAGATGGCCGGCACGCTGATGCCACTTTTCTTCTTTCCAGATGAAGTCTTCAAGGTGATCCCTTTCGCGCCGACGCTCGAGGGTCAGTACATAATCAAGAACGTCGTCATCATCAGTGCCGCAATCGTCATCGGCGCGACAGTGCGCGGTGGAAAGGTGGTGGCTGATCCCGCCGCGGCAGCGCGGGCGAAGAAAGTGGAGCGCGCCAAGGGCTGACACTCTGTTAGCCGTCTGCTGGCAGCCGACAGCCGACAGCTTTGTTGACGTTGCCCCTCACCAAAAGGCCCGCCGCATCACACTCGGAGCGGGTGTGCGCGTGATCACACCGCGCAGCTGCCACGGCATTCTTTCCGTTTTGGCCGGTCAGGTCGCCCGTTCTGACAGCGATCCAATTGTCACAACGGACATTCTGCCCGACAGGTCCTAAGTGGTCTATTCACTGTGATTTGCGGCCCATCAGTTGCCATAAGACGGTGTGCCAAGGCCCACACCCCGGTGGGCCGCAAACCCAGAGATCGAAGTCCGCGTTTCGCAAACGCAACGGAGCAATACTATGAGACTCGACCGCCACCTCTCCCGGCTGCTGGGCGTCTTCCTGACGCTCGCCGTAGCGGCGTGCGGATCAGATCGAACGCAGCCCACCGCAGCTGTCTCCCCGACGACAGAGGCATCTAGCGCCGAGCTCAATGCCACGCTGAACGCCGAGCGGGCACGGACTGCGAACGCCGCCTTGGCGAGTGCGTTTGTGTACGACTCGCTGATGTCGTCTTACAACGCCAGCCTCATCGGCGACCTGCTCGGCGGCGTCACCAGCGTCGTGAAGGGCGTGCTACTGACCTGCCGTCCGCTCCCATATGCGTCCGACGTGGAAATCGTCGGTCCTGCGGGTGGAGTGCTTCGGGTGGGGCCGCACACCTTGGTCATTCCGCCAGGCGCACTGAGCGTGAGGACTGTCATCACCGCGCAGGCGCCTGTGTCCAAGTACGCGCAGGTCACGTTCTCGCCGCACGGGCTCCAGTTCACCAACAACATCAAGCCAGTCCTGACGCTGAGCTACGCGCATTGCAATGGCCTGCTCACGATCATCAAGCCGAAGATCGTCTACGTCGACAAGAACCTGAACATCCTTGAGTGGCTGCTCTCGCTAAACCTGTCTTTCAACAAGAGCGTCAGCGCACCACTCAGCCACTTCTCGAGTTACATGGTTGCCTACTAGAGCCGAGGGCGTCTCCATCGTGAGATGGGACGCCCCGCTCCTCCCCCCCCCGCAGCAACCATGGAGCGGCACGGATCCGACGAGGATTCGTGCCGCGCTCTCTTCGATAGTGCGCGAGCGCACGAGAGGGTCGGGAGAGTGCAGGAAGCGGCGGCCGAATATGAAGCCGCCGTTCGTGCGTCCGAGGCCGAAGGCGATGTGCGCATTCTTGTGGAGTCATTGCGCGCTCTCGCTGTCATCCGCCACAAGTCGGGTAACGACGTCGAAGCGTATGTGCTCTGCCAACGCGCGTTCTCCGTCGCGAGCTCAACAGGCGATCCTCTCCTTGCAGCCGAAGCGCTCAACACCAGAGCGTCGATCGATCTGACGGGTGGACAGATTGCGTCGGCGTCGGAGGGCTATCGTCAGGCGCTCGCTCTGAACTTCGAGAGTCCCAAGCTGCGCGCGCGCATCGAAACGAATCTGGGCGTCATCGCGAACATCCGCGGCGACCTCACTGCGGCTCTGGGGCACTACACGAACTCGCTGGAGGCATTTCGCGCCGCGCAGGACGAGGCAGGCTGCGGGATGGTGTACCACAATCTAGGCATGATCAGCGCGGATTTGCGTCGCTGGGACGACGCAGAACGCTACTACGCGCAGAGTCTGGAGATCGCCAACACGTTAGGCGACGAGGGACACCGCGCGCAGTGTCTGCTCAACCGCACCGAGGTTTTGCTGGCGCGCAACAAGTTCGCCGAGGCCCGCTCCAGCGCCGAGGCCGCGTTAGGCCTGTTCAACCAGATGGGCGGCGAACGCTATAAGTCCGAGGCATATCGCTTTCTTGGTGTTGTCTATCGCGAAACGGGCTCACGCTCTCTGGCTGAGGCGCGCTTCAAGGCCGCGATCGAAGTGGCGCAGCGGATTCAGAACCCGCTCGCCGAAGCAGAGGCGTCGCGCGAATTGGCGCAGTTGTATCGCACGATTGGCCGCAATCAGGACTCCTTACGACTCCTCAACGCGTCGCACCGGCTCTTCGGCCGCGTCGACGCGCGCATCGATCTTGTCGACGTTTCGCGAAAAGTCTCGGATCTCGAGGGAGTGTACATGGCCGTCGTGCGCGAGTGGGGGCAGTCGATCGAATCGGCCGACAGCTACACGTTCGGGCATTGCGAGCGCGTCGCGAACTACGCGGTTGCCGTGTCAAACGCGCTGGGACTGTCGGACGAGGACCTGACCGCGATCCACTTGGGCGCCTACTTGCACGATGTGGGGAAGGTGCGCATACCGCATGAAATCTTGAACAAGCCAGGGCGCCTAACGAACGAAGAGTTCGAGATCATGAAGTTGCACACGCTCTACGGCATCGAGCTGCTCAAGGACATCGAATTTCCGTGGGACATCAAGCCGATCATTCGATCGCATCACGAGAAGTACGACGGCAGCGGGTACCCCGACGGGTTGCGCGGCGAAGAGATTCCGCTGCGCGCGCAGGTCATTTGCGTTGTCGACGTCTTCGACGCGCTGACGACGACGCGCAGCTATCGCGGCGCCATGTCATGGTCGGCCGCGCTCACCGAGATGCGCAACTCCAGCAGGTTCTGGGATTCGGCGGTGTTCGAAGCGTTCATGGGCGCCGTGCCGTCGATGGAGCAAGCTGCCTAGGTCGTAGCTCTTAGTCCCTAGCTCTTACGTGGTACATTCCGTGGATCGGTAAGACCCCAGATCTAAGAGCCATGGCCTCACCTGATGATTTGATGCGACTCGCGATCGACGCCGCTCGGCGCGGCGTCGCCAGAGGCCAGAGTCCTTTCGGTTGTGCGATCAGTTTGAACGGGAAGGTTCTCACGGCGGCGCACAACGTCGTGCTGCTCACGACTGACTCGACGGCGCACGCCGAGATCACGGCGCTGCGCGAAGCCTGCCGTGCCGCAGGGGCGGTGCACCTAACGGGAGCGATGGTGGCGACGACGTGCGAGCCGTGTCCGATGTGCATGGCGGCGCTGCACTGGGCGCGCGTCGACAGCGTGTACTATGGCGCGACGATCGCGGATGCCGCGGCCGGCGGCTTCAACGAGCTGCACCTGCCGGCGGCGGAAGTGCTGCGCATCGGGAAGAGCGACGTGAAGCTCATCCCCGGAGTGCTGCCGGACGAATGCCGTGCGTTGTTCGCCGAATGGGCAAGCTCACCTAAAGCGCGGGCGTATTAAGTCGCGCGATGGCCGAAAAGCAGGGAACGCGGATGACGCGAAAACTGACGCAGATAGACGCCGATACTGCTTATTGTAGTTAACTAAGAGTCATATCGGCGTTTATCTGCGCCGGTTCGGCGTCATCTGCGTTCCCGCTTTTGACACATGCGGTGACGAACCTCGTTAGGTGACGCTCCCGGAGCCGAAGGGATCTTCCAGCGACGGACTCTGTGGCGTGAACAACTCGGCGCCGTTCTCGGTGATAACCATGTCATCCTCGAGCCTAACGCCAAACTCACCAGGGATATAGATCCCCGGCTCGTCGCTGAACGTCATTCCCGGGGCGAGCGGGAGCTTGTTGCCTTTGACGAGATAGGGCCACTCGTGCCCATCCATGCCCATTCCGTGGCCCACGCGGTGCGTGAAGTATTTGTAGCCCGGTCCGTAGCCGGCATCCACGATCACTTTGCGCGCGGCCGCGTCGACATCCTCGCACGCGACGCCGGGACGCGCCGCCTTGAGCGCCGCCGTCTGCGCCGCGTGCTCGATCTCGAACACCTTTTTCATCTTGTCCGTTGCCTTGCCTAACACGAATGTCCGTGAGAGATCGGAGCTGTAGCCGCCGGCCTTGCAGCCGCCGTCGATCAGGAGAATCGTCCCCTCCGTGATCGTCTGCGGCGTGACCGAACCGTGCGGCAGCGCCGAGTACTGCCCCACCTGCACGCCGGCACCGCCGTCGAAGCCGAGTTGCTGATGCGCCTGCTGCACGAGATCGGCGAAGTCGCTCTGCGTCATCCCTTCCTTGAGTGACTTGTAGGCCGCTTCGTACGCCTTGAGCGTCACCTGCGCTGCCAGGCGCATGAGCGCGAGCTCGTGCGCGTCTTTGACTCCGCGGCATCCCGCTGTCACCGGCGTCGCGCTCGTTATGCGCAATGCCGGCGCGGCGGCCCCAATGCCGCTGCTGAACACGAAACGTACTGTCTCCTCGACGCCTAACGTGCCGCTCACGGCGCCGCGCGCGCGCAGCCCTTCGGCGATGCGCGCGTAGGGACTCTCGTCCTCTTCCCACGTGAGCACGTCGGTCGCCGCGCCGAGCGGGCCGGTGCGCGCCTGTTCCAGCGTGCGCTCTTCCTCGAACTTGGGCGTCACGATGAACGCGTTGCCGCTCTTTGGGATCACGACGCCCGTTAGGCGTTCCGACAATCCCCAGCGCATCCCCGTGAAGTAGTCCATCGACGTGCCGCCCGTGAGCAGCATGGCGTCGATCTTCTGCTCGGTCATGAGGCGCCGCGCTTTTTCCAGGCGCGCCTTGCGCTCGTCCACCGAGATTGGTGTCACCTGGTCCTTCATCGATGTCAGCGCGGCGATCGCGCTGGGGAGCGTTTTGCCGTCGCCCGCGCCTGACGAGGGGCGAGCCTGCGAGGCGTTGCCCGCTACCCCGCACGCGCCGCCGGCAACGGCCAGCGTCGATACACCAATGAAATCACGTCGCTTGATCATGGGCCCGATTCTCGGTGAAAGGGAACTGCGACTTCTACGGCAGCGCGCACTGTCGCGTTGAGGGTGCCATCAGCAATCACTCCAATTGATGCGAACGTTCACGCTGTCGCTACTGTGCGCCCCCGGGAGGACGCGATACACGCGGAACGTGCGGTTTTGATATTCCAGCGCGAAGCGATGGGGGAAGCGCATGGGCAGACTGTTAGCCACTCGCTGCACGCACGGCACTTTTCTGCCGACCGAGTCAGTGCCGAGCCCGATTCCCTGCCAAATGAGGTAGGTTACACGGTAGTTGTCCAAAGCCGCCAGCTGTCCCGGAGGAGTGCGCGGCACTATGCCCATCGCCGGGACGCCAGTTTCCAGCGTGAGCACGCGTGGATTGTGAAACGCGACGCGCATGGGAGTCGTCGACGCCAGTTCCTTGCCGCGTTGGGTGACCCAGGAGAAGAGCGCCTCGGCGTCAGGGTGCCTAACGAAGGACGCCGGCGCTTCACGCTGTACGACAATCGCGAGGGAGGCCACGAAGGCCACGATTACCGGCGTCGCAGCCGCGATTGCGTGAGTGCGCGGTGCCCACGACGGAATGAAGCGACGCACCGCCGTCGTAAGGCCCAGAGCCATCGAGGCGCCAACGATTGGGTATAGCGGCCATGCGTAACGTCCCTCTGCGACCGGCGCGATCAGCAGCATGAGCGAGTAAGCAGCGCTGAGCAT
>DATBKN010000062.1:0-2340 GCA_036555845.1 Gemmatimonadaceae bacterium
TGAACGACCTCCGCTACGGCTTTCGTCAGTTGCGCAAAGCTCCCGGTTTCACCATCACGGCGCTGGCGACGGTTGCGATTTGTCTAGGGGCGAACCTCGCAATGTTCGCAGTGATCGACTCCGTGTTGTTGAAGCCGCTGCCCTTTCCGCACGCCGATCGGCTCGTCTCGATCTACAACACCTATCCGAACGCGGGCGTCGAGAACGACGGATCTTCGTTCACCAACTACTACGAACGGCGCGGCAACATTCCGGCCTTCTCGAGCCTTTCCATTTACATGGAGCGAGCTGAAACCGTCGGGGATCCGGGTTCCATGCGACAAGAGCAAGTCGTGCGCATCTCGCCGGACTTTTTCACCACCCTTGGTGTAAGCCCCGCGATCGGGCGCAACTTCACCGAGGAGGAAGCAGATGATCAGAAGAACGTCGTTATCCTATCGAACGCCTTTTGGCGTCAGGATCTTGATTCCGATCCAAACGTTCTGGGCCGTGAGACCCGCATAAATGGTATCCCGCGGAAGGTCGTGGGTGTCCTGCCTCCTGCTTTTCGCTTTCTCTCGTCCGAGGCCCGCGTTTTTCTCCCGATAAAATCCGGGCCGGAACAGCGTGCGCCGAACGCGCGCCACTCTGGCGGCGGCGGCACCCACATGATCGCGCGCTTGAAACCAGGCGCGACGATCGCGGAAGCGCAATCACAGATCGACGCGCATAACGCCGCGGTCGAGAAGGACGATCCGCAGGCGAAGATGATGGCCGAGGCCGGGTTCCGCTCGCTGCTGGTTTCGCTCCACATGGAGCACGTGCGGTCGATTCGGCCGACGCTGCTCCTGCTCCAGGCTGGCGTGTTTGTTCTCCTGCTCATTGGCGCGGTCAATCTCGTCAATCTTCTGATCATCCGCGCAAGCGACCGTTCGAAGGAAATAGCGACCCGTCAAGCGATGGGCGCGACTCGTTGGCACGTCGTCAGGCAAGTCGTGACTGAACCCCTTCTTCTCACCGCGGCCGGCGGATCGCTCGGGGTGGTGATGGGCGCGTGGGGAACTCAATTGCTCCAGGTCCTGGGCGCGAATCGGCTGCCGCTCGGCGCGCAGATCGCGTTTGATGGTCGTCTCGCGGCGATCGGCTTCGCCGGCGCGGTCTTTCTGGGAATCGCGATCGCTGCGCCGGTCGCCTGGTTTATCCTCCGCAGTCATCCGGCAAACGCACTGCAATCGGAATCGCGCGGCGGCACGATTAGCAGCGCGACCCAACGCCTGCGCCACGGCTTCATCATCGTGCAGATCGCCCTCGCGTTCGTCTTGCTCGCGGGCGCGGCACTCCTCGGGTTGAGCCTGAAAACAGTGATGGCCGTTCCTTCCGGTTTTCGCGCCCAGCATGCCCTCACCGGCAAGTGCACCATCTCGTGGGAAGCTATTCCACGCCGCGTCGCCATCATCGATCGCTTGCTGGGATCCATCCGGCAGCAACCCGGAGTCGCCGCCGCCGGCACGATCACGAACATTCCGCTGAGCGGCGACAACGGTAAATCCGCGGTCACACCGCAAGGCTATGTGCCGCCGCCGGGTCAATCGCAACACGGTCATTATGCCTATGCCGTCCACGGCGATTACTTCTCGGCCCTCGGCATTCCGCTGCGTGAAGGGCGCTATCTCACCTCGGACGATTCTCATCGCTCAGAACGCGTCTGCGTGGTGGACGAAGATTTTACGCGCCGGTATTGGCCGAATGGTGGCGCGATCGGTCAACGCGTCGCTGTTGGCGATGAAACAGATGACGCCAGGCTCTTCACCATTGTCGGCGTCGTCGGCGCAGTAAAACAGGCAGCGCTCACCGAACCGCAGGGACAAGGCGCGGTGTACCTGCCTTACGCGTACCGAGACAGGAATAGTGTTTTCATCGTCGCGCGCATGACGCAGCGGCCGGAAGCGTTTGGGGAAACGCTGCGAAAGCTCGTGCGAGCGACCGATCCCGCGCTGGCGATCGACGATGTCCGCTCCATGGACACGCGCATCGACGATAGCCTGGTCGCGCGGCGTTCGCCCGCTCTACTCGCGGTGACTTTCGCGGGAGTCGCGTTGTTGCTCGCGGCAATCGGGACGTATGGCGTGCTGAGTTACGCCGTTGCGCAGCGCCGTCGCGAGATCGGCATCCGGATGGCGCTGGGCGCGCAGAAGCAACAAATCGGCGCGCAATTCTTTTCGTTAGGGCTGCGCCTCCTCGCTGCCGGCAGCGCGCTTGGCTTGCTCGGCGCGTGGCTCGCCGGACGAGCGATGCAGAGCGTTCTCTTCGATGTGCCGACGCTGCCCATCGCGGCGCTGCTCGGCACTGCGTTCGTCATGA
>DATBKN010000063.1:0-3092 GCA_036555845.1 Gemmatimonadaceae bacterium
TGATCCGTCCGACGGCGGGCACCGCCCTCATCGACGGGGCAGATGTGCAGCAGCGACCGGACGCCGTGCGCAGGGCGATCGGCGTGATTCCGCAAGCGATGACGAGCGACCCGGACCTGAGCGTCGAGGAAAATCTCATCATCTTCGCACGGCTGTACGACGTGCCGCGTGAAAGGCGCAAGCGCCTCATTCCCGAGCTGCTCGAGGCGGTACAGCTCACCGAGTGGAGAGACAAGCAGGTCAAGTTTCTCTCCGGCGGCATGCGCCGGCGCGTGGAGATCGCACGCGGCCTCGTTCACGAGCCGCGCATCTTCTTTCTGGATGAACCGACCACGGGGCTCGATCCTGTATCGCGCACATCTGTTTGGGAGATGCTGCAAAAGGTAAAGAAGGAGCGCGATCTCACCGTGCTGCTCACGACGCACTACATGGACGAAGCGGACAAGCTGTGCGACCGCATCGCCATCGTGGACCATGGCAAGCTCGTGGCGCTGGATTCTCCACTCAATCTCAAGGCAGCGATCCCGGGCAGGAATGCCGTGGAAGTGAGCTTCGCAGACGCGCCGCCTAACTGGCGTCAGCTGCTGGAGCAGCTCCCGGGTGTCGATCATGTGACCGGCGAGGGGAACGTGCTGCGGCTCGCGACGCGCTCCGGACCGGAGACGACGAGCGCGTTGATCACGCTGGCCAATGACGCAGGAGTTACGCTGCGTTCTCTCGCGGTACATAGCACGACGCTGGACGACGTCTTCGTCCATTTCACGGGGCGCGATCTGCGCGACGCGTTGCAGGATCCACCGCCCCGCGTCACGATGCGACGGGAGCCGGGGGCCTAACGATGCAGCGAGTCCTCGCCATCATCGAACGTGAGCTGCGGCGCTTTCGCCGCAGTCCCATGCTCGTGCTCATGTCGCTCGTTTTGCCGCTGCTGCAGCTGGTGATCCTGGGACATGCGTTCGGTGGCACAGTACGCCATCTCAGAGTCGGCTGGGTGGACCAGGACCACGGCGTGCCGGCGGTGCGACTGCGCGAGCTTTCCAACGCGATCGCCAACAACGCGCGCACGTATGACGTCGTCCTCTATGACGATCCCGGCTCGGCGCTGGGCGCGCTGCGGAACGGCCGAGTGAGCGCGGTGCTCACGATCCCGCCGGGGTTCTCGAGACGAACGCTCGCCGGCGAAGCACCCAGCGTGGCACTCGTTATGGACAACACCGACAATTTTTCCACGGCGACGCTCAGCTCGAGCGTCTCTGCTCTATTGCGCGCCTACAACGGAGAGGCGGTTTCATCCAAGCGCATCGCGGTGCAGCCGACGCTGCAGCTCGTGGAGGTCTATCCCTTTGTTCCGTACATCCAGTACATGCTGCCGGGTGTGATCGTCATGTCGATTTTCGTCATGGTGATGATCGGCGGAGGGATCATCTATCTGGACGACAAGGCGCGCGGCCTGCACGAGGGGTATCTCGTCACGCCGATCTCGCGGCTCGAGCTGATCCTTGGCTTTACGATTTCGGGAGCGATCAAGGCGGCCCTGGCCGGCCTCGTGCTGATGACGGTCGGATCGATCGTTGCCGGCGTGCCTAACGTCTTCGCCCCGATGCGCTTGCTGCGTCTCTTCGTCATTGTGGTCGTCACGTCCGTGGCGCTCGTGAGCATGATGTTTCTGCTCGTCGTGCGCATGAAGGACGCCCTCTCCGCGCGAGCCCTTTTCGGCGTGTTGAATACGCTGCTCTACTTTCCGAGCGGGGCCGTTTATCCGCAGCAGGCGTTTCCCGGCTGGCTGCGCGCGATCGGGAAGATAGACCCGTTCACCTACTCGGTGCATGCGCTGCGAAGCGTGATTCTCAAGGGGACCGGCTTCGGCGCGATCGCCGCTGACCTGGCCTGGTTAGGCGTGTTCTTTTTCGTGACAATGGGCGCCGCGACGCTTCTCTTCAAGCGAGAGCTGTGAGGACCCGTCAACGCTCGCGTGTATCGCATCAGCGGATGCGAGCGACGCAGAGTCGCGAGACGGCGCGTGTGCGCCTTCTCGAGGCGGCCAAGCAGGCGTTCGCGAAGCGCGGTTTCGAGGATGTCACTGTGCGGGACATCTGTCGCGCCGCCAACGCGAATCTCGCGCTGGTGAACTACCACTTCGGCGATAAGCTCGGTCTCTATCTCGAGGTCGTCGAAGAGGCCATTCAACGCATCAGCAGCTTCAACGCCCTAACGATGCAGCCGCCACGGGGCGAGCAGAGCTCGGCGCAAGAGAAGCTGGAGCATTTCGTCAGAACCATGCTTCGCGTCAGAATTCAGCACTTGGGAAGCGAGGTTTGGATACACGGGCTCATGCAGCACGAGATGCTGCGTCCGACGGAAGCAGCCGCGCGCATCGCACGGGCCACTATTGCACCTCGCGTGCGATATCTGGCGAGCATCATCGCCGAACTGCTCGACTGTCCGGTGAAGGATCCGCGCGTGCTGCGCTGCGTCTCCAGCGTGCATGGCTTGTGTCTGGTTTACCTGCGGATGGTGCAGATGCCCGAGGCGTTTCGCAGAGCCGTCGCCGAGTTTTCGGAGGTGGAGCCGCTCGACGTTGATCGCGCCGCGGATCATGTGATCGCTTTTTCGCTCGCTGGAATCCGTGAGGTCTCGACACGTCGAACAACGGCGGCTGCGTCAGGCGCCGTCAAAGCGGACAGGGTACGACCGCGACGCTGACACCAGTTAAGAAGCAACTTGCACCGCCCTCTCCAGAACGTCGACGGCGTCATGGGTAAAGAAGCAGGGACGTCAAACGGTAGGTCCATAAGTACGATAAGATCGTCAACGGCGTGAAACGGTTGAGAGCGAGACTGCCTAACGCCGTTGACGACCTTAACGCTTGTGCAGACCGACAGTTTGACGATGTCAAGCTTAACCCATGACGCTGTCGACGTAGTGATGGGGCGCCAGGGTTAGAACTTCACATCGAACTTTCCATTGGTTACCTGCCGCGTGGCCGGCGTGGTTCCTTGGCTCGCCACCGCGGTGAAGGTGAACGTCCCAACGGCACGAGTCGCGGTGAGCGTCGTTAGGTTCACCGTACCACCGCCCTGCCCAACGGCATT
>DATBKN010000064.1:0-20604 GCA_036555845.1 Gemmatimonadaceae bacterium
CGCCTACGCGGTGAGCACCATGGGTCTCGGTGACTTCATGAAGGCGCCGGCGATCTTCGCTTTCGGCCTCGTCGCCTTCGGTTTCCTTGGAATGGGGCCGGTGACGATCGCGGTGGACAGCTACGGTCCCGTGACCGACAATGCCCAGTCCGTGTACGAGCTCTCCACGATCGAGCAGATCCCCGGCGTGCGTGAGGAGATAAACCGCGACTTCGGCTTCGACGCCAACTTCGAGGTGGGCAAGGAGCTGCTCGAAGAGAACGATGGAGCGGGGAACACGTTCAAGGCCACGGCGAAACCCGTGCTGATCGGAACGGCCGTCGTGGGCGCCACGACCATGATCTTCGCGATCATCATGAACCTGACGCACGGCCTAACGAGTGGGATAGAACAGCTTTCGATTCTGCACCCGCCGTTCCTGCTCGGGCTCATCACCGGTGGCGCAATGATCTACTGGTTCACCGGCGCTTCCACTCAGGCAGTGACGACGGGCGCCTACCGCGCGGTGGAGTTCATCAAGCGCAACATCAGGCTCGAGGGTGTGACCAAGGCGTCCGTCGAAGATTCGCGCAAAGTCGTCGAGATCTGCACGCAATACGCGCAGCGCGGGATGTTCAACATCTTCCTCGCGATATTCTTTTCGACGCTGGCGTTCGCGTTCATCGAGCCGTTCTACTTTATCGGCTACCTGATATCGATCGCGACATTCGGGCTCTTCCAGGCGATCTTCATGGCCAACGCCGGAGGCGCCTGGGACAACGCGAAGAAAATCGTCGAGACAACGCTCAAGATGAAAGGCACCGAGCTACACGCGGCGTCTGTCGTCGGCGACACCGTCGGCGATCCGTTCAAGGACACGTCTTCGGTGGCGATGAATCCGGTCATCAAGTTCACGACGCTCTTCGGGTTGCTCGCCGTCGAGCTGGGGGTGTATCTCACGGCCGAACGCGGCAGCACGTTGCGGTTGTTACTCGCCGCTGTGTTCTTCCTGATCGCCGTGACGTTCGTGTACCGCTCGTTCTACTCCATGCGCATCGAAAAAGAAGCTGCATCCGCGGCGCGGGCTCCAGCACGCGCCGCGTAGACGTTAGGGCCGGTACCTTAGACCCTAGCGCTTTTGACGTCGCTCTTCGCGCGCAAATCGATAGCCGCCCTGACGCCCGATGATGAGCGTCCGGGCGGCCTTCGTCGCACGTTAGGCGTTCGCGACCTCGTCGCGCTCTCGATCGGCGCCGTCATCGGCGCCGGCATCTTCTCTTCCATCGGTACGGCGGCCGCAGGGCAAATTCTCCCCGACGGCACCGTCGTTCGCTACGGGGCAGGACCAGGCCTCGTGCTTTCATTCGCGCTGCTGGGCGCCGTCTGCGCCCTGGCCGCGCTGTGCTACGCCGAGCTATCGGCCATGATTCCGCAGGCGGGAAGCGCCTACGCGTATTCCTATGCGACGTTAGGCGAGATCATCGCATGGATCATCGGCTGGGATCTGATCCTCGAGTACGCAGTCGGCAACGTCGCGGTCGCGATTGGATGGAGCGGCTACTTCAACTCGCTGCTCACGGGCGTCGGGATCAACCTCCCTGCGTGGATGGTGCACGGCTACCGCGAGGTCATCCTGAGCTCCGACCCCGCGCTGCGCGCCCTTCTCGACGCCGCACCGCACATTGCGGGTTGGCCGGTACTTCTCAATGTGCCCGCGTTCTGTATCGTCGCGCTCATCACCGGACTTCTGGTCCTTGGCGTGCGAGAAAGCGCGCGAGTCAACAACATCCTCGTCATCATCAAGCTGATCGTCCTGGCGATCTTCGTGATCGTCGGCGCGCAATACGTCGATACCGAGAACTACAAGCCCTTCGCGCCCAACGGATTCCGCGGCATATGGCAGGGGGCTGCGATCGTGTTCTTCGCCTACATCGGCTTCGACGCCATCTCCACGGCCGCCGAGGAGACGAAAAATCCGCAGCGCAACATGCCGTTAGGCATCATGCTCGGGCTGGCCATCTGCACGGTGATCTACATCATCGTCGGCGCGGTGGCGACAGGCTTGGTGCCGTACCAGCAGCTGCTCGCGAACGATCCCTTGGCCGCCGCGTTCAACAAGGCGGGGCTCGTACGCTGGTCCTGGATCATTTCGTTAGGCGCCGTGGTCTCGACGACCGCGGTGCTGCTCGTCTTCCAGTACGGCCAGCCGCGAATCTTTTATGCCATGGCGCGCGACGGCCTGCTGCCGCCGGTCGCGGCGCGAATCCATCCGCGCTTCCGGACGCCGCACGTGATGACGCTCGTTACCGGGCTGTTTGTCGCCTCATGGGCGCTCATCGGTGACGCAGGCGAAACGTACGACCTGACGAACATCGGTACGCTCTTCGCATTCGTGCTCGTGTGTCTCGGTGTGCTCGTCTTGCGGCTGAAGGAGCCGGAGCGCCCGCGCCCTTTCAAAATTCCGTTCGTGTGGCCGGTCGCGTTGGGCGGAGTCGCCGGATGCATCTTCGTGATGATCGGCCTGCCAGCCACCGCGTGGGTGCGCTTCTCGATCTGGCTGGCTATTGGGCTCGCGTTCTATTTCCTGTACAGCTACCGCCACTCGCGCCTTCGCGCGCAGGCGCCCGGTCCCTAAGCGTTAGGCTGCGGCCCCTTTTGGCGTCGACGCCTTTTCGATCAAGAGCATCGGCTCGTCGGCGAGCCCCAGCCGTCCCATGACGCCGGCGATCGCGTTCGGTTCCAGCGGCCTGGCGTAGAGGAAGCCCTGCCCGAGCTGGCAACCGAGATCGCGCAACACAGCGCGCTGCGCGTCGGTTTCGATGCCCTCCGCGACAGTGCGCAGCGCCAGGGAATCCCCTAACGAAATGATCGTGCGCGCCAGGGCCGCCTGATTGCCGCCGCGCACGACGCCTTCCACGAAGGATTTGTCGATCTTGAGGATGTCGATCGGGAAGCGCTGCAAATAGCTGAGCGACGAATACCCTGTCCCGAAGTCGTCGATCGCGAGCCGTACGCCGAGCGCCTTGATTTCCTGCAGCCGGCGAGTCGTGGCTTCGGCATTGTCGAGCAGCGTCCCTTCGGTGATTTCCAGAATCAGTCGCTGCGGCGCGAGGCCATTGTCGCTCAGGGCTTCCGCCACGTCGGTGACGAATTCCGCGTGCAGCAACTGCTTCCCAGCGATGTTGACGGTGACATAGGGCGGACGCGAGCACGTCGGTGTGCTCGGCCAGTTCGCCGCTTCGCGAGTCGCTTCGCGCAGCACCCATTTGCCTAACGGGATTATGAGGCCCGTGTCCTCGGCCAGACGAATGAACTGGTCCGGCGCGATGATGCCGCGCTGCGGATGATCCCAGCGCACGAGCGCTTCGCATCCCACGACGCGCCCCGCTTCGAGATCCACGATCGGCTGGTACTGCAGCCGGAACTCCTGACGTTCGACGGCATCGCGCAGATCGGCTTCCGTGGAGAGCCGGCTCAACAGCGCGGCGTGCATCTCCGGCGCAAAGAGCGTGTAGCGTCCCTTGCCGCGAGATTTCGCGGCGTACATGGCGACGTCCGCATTGCGCAGCAGCTCGTCGGCCCCGTCGCCCTCGGCGGCGCGCGCGATCCCCATGCTCGCGCTGATCGCCAGCAACTTCTGTTGCAGCTGGAAGGGCGCCTGGAGTGAGCTCGTTATGCGGTTGGCAACCACGATCGTGTCTTGATCGTCGCGCACATTCTCGAGCAGCACGGCAAACTCGTCACCGCCTAACCGTGCGACGGTATCGCAACCGCGCGTGGCATTGAGCAGTCGCGCGGCCACGGCTTTGAGCAGCCTGTCGCCCTCATCATGTCCCAGGCTGTCGTTGACTGTCTTGAAGTTGTCCAGGTCCAGGAACAGAACAGCCACGCGCTCGCAATTGCGCGACGCCCGCGCGAGCGCATGCTCGACGCGATCGCGGAACAGACTGCGATTGGCGAGCTCGGTGAGCGGATCGTGATACGCCTGGTGCGCCAGCTGCGCCTCGAGACGTTTGCGCTCCGTCACGTCCTGCACGATGGCGATGAGCCGCGTCGGCCCGCCGTTGGCGGTTACAGCGCGCGAAACGGTCAGCGTTCCCCAGGACAATTGACCGTCACGCCTAACGAATCGATACTCGCTGGTCGCCGAAGGTCGTACGCCTTGCACGACCTCGCTCTTGATAAGGCGCGCCATCTCGGCGTCTTCCGCTGGAAGGAACGTCGCGGCCAGGCGTCCGCGGATGGCGTCGCTCTCGTAGCCGAGGAACGAATGCAGAGCGTCATTGGCCTCGATGATCGTCCCCTGCGCATCGAGCAGCGCGATACCAGCCGCCGAGTGATCGAAGATCGCGCGGAAGCGCGCCTCTGTCGTGCGCAGCGCCCCAACGGCGCGACGCATGGCGATCTCTGCCCACGCCGTGGCGTACGTCGCCACGCCTCCCACGATCGCGAGCAAAAGGAGCTTGGCCCCTTCGTCGAATAGAGACGTTCCGCTGAGGCGTGCGCTTTCGATAGGCGTCGACCACAGAGCCAGGTCCCCAGCCGTTGTGAAGTACGCGCCCACAAACGCGTACTGAAGCACGGCGACCGTGGTCGCGATAGCGGCGCCCGTCGGCGAACCGGTAAATGGGCGGGCCGCGAGGATGGCGCAGTACGCCACCCAGACCGGCGACTTCACCGCTAAATCAGGATTTCCCCCTAGGCCGTAGCCGAACAGAAGGGCAGTAATCGCAGTGATGTCGAGAATGGCGTTGAACGTCGATAGATGTCGCCACTTCACTCCGCGCCTATGGACACTGAGTAACTGCGCTAGCGTCCAGAGCAGCATCGGCAGCAAGACGGCGGCGTTCACCGCGGTTAAGGCGCGCGGCAGCTTCACCGAATACAGCGCAGCGGCGAGCCCTAGCAGGAGCAAAACGCCGAGACGCACGCGATTTAGCGCTCTTTCCGCGCTCGCGTGCTCGGCCTCCAAAAGTGCAGCCGTTGGATTGTCGTCGATCAGGCGAATGTTGGGGACATCCGCCGGTCGTTCGGCAGCCATGCAGGGTGGGACAGTGTGGGATGCGCCTTGGTGGAAGGCGACGAGTGTGAACCACCTGTCGTCACTTGTTGTGGGGCCTAAGGGTGTTTCCTGACGGGTGTTAGCTGCCTAGCGCGAAGTGCGCGCGGCGGTCGTTCTGAGCGCCAGGCGCACCGCGCCGCGCACAGGCACAACCTCCTCGGCCCGCACCATTCCCCCGGGGACCGCGGCCTTGAGCCGGTGTTCCAATCGCTTTCGGAGGAGAGACCCCTTCGCCAGAAGGCCGCCCGATAGCGCGAGGGGAATCGCCGCCCGCTCGTCGCCGAACAGGCGTCGTCCGAGGGCTCGCACGTGCAGCATCAGTTCTTCGGCCGCCAGCGAGACAAGCGAGTTGGCGCGGAGATCGCCTGTCGCCGCGGCCTCGAGGACGACAGGCGCGAGCGAGGCAAGCTCGGTCGCCGTCGCCTGCGCGCCCCACGGGATCAGTTCCAAGGCGTCGCGCAGTTGCAGGGCCGTCAGGACAGCGTTGCCTAACGAAGTTCCCGGCTCGCGTCCGTCGACAGCGGCTGTCACGATGCTCAGTGCGCGACGACCGATCCAGGATCCGCTCCCTTCGTCGCCGCAAACCGGGCCCCAGCCGCCGCAGCGTTCGACAGTTCCCGTCGGGCCACGACCAAAACACACCGATCCGGTTCCAGAAACGAGCAGCACGCCAGGTCCATCTCCGAACGCGTCTTCGAGCGCGATGACGGCATCCGGGTGGACGGTCGTTTCTTCAGCGAGGTCGAGGCGATCGAGCGCGTCAGTCAACGCCGCTCGCTCCTCGTCGCGTCCAACACCGGCAACGCCGACGACAAGAGCGCGTGCGATCGCTGCCTTGCCGTCGATAGACGCCAGGGCATCGCGCACGGTTTGAGCAATGACTTTCGCCGAGTGCGCCGCTGCTCCAGGGCGAACGACGCTCGCTCCGCCTGATGCGGTCGCGACTTCGCGTCCACTTTCGTCAGCGACGAGCACGCGAGTCTGAGTGCCGCCGCCATCTACACCGATGAACAAGCCCATTTTCGGAGCAAACATAATCAGCCCTCGCGGTGGCGAGTGATCGTCACGCGACGGCGTACGCTTCCATCGCGAAGTATTCAGCGAGGCCGAGGCGATCCAGCAGTGCAGCGGTATCGCGATTACGCGCATCGACGCGCTGCCAGAACTCACGGTCGTCCAGGCCGGGGAAGGGAGCGGAGTCTTTTTGCGATTGGTGTTTGAAGATCGCCTGAATCTTGAGTCGCAGCTCTTCCTGAGAGAGCGGAACGAGCCATGTGGCTTCCGTGACGGGCCATTCTTGCCAGGCACCGCGATAGAGCCACACCTGCGGGAGTCGCGGGGACCGTTCGTTAGGCTTTGCCGTTCCGGGCGTTCCCGGCACCACGTTCGCGGGGTGCGAGGCCGCCCAGCCTGCGGCACGCAGCTCGGCGAGCGCCTGATCGATCGCCTCCTTGCACATGCGATGCGTCCCGTGCGGATCGGACAGGTCGCCCGCAACGAAGATCACATCGGGCCGCTGCTCCTGCAGCATGGCTTTGACGATCGCGACGTCGGCCGGTCCAATCGGGTCCTTGCGCACTTTTCCAGTCTGATAGAACGGCAGATTCAGAAAATGTGCGGCGCTCTTCGTTAAGCCGAGCGTCTCGATGCCGCTCACAGCCTCGGCTTCACGAATGACGCGCTTGATATCCTGGATTTCGGGCGTATCGATGTCGCCAGGGTGCTTGGCTCGCAGCGAACGGAGTACGCGATCGTGCAGAGCCGCCGCCGTATCACCGTGCGACTGGCTACTGGCTTCGAGCCGCGCGAGAAAGTCGGTGTAGCGTCGCACGTCGTGATCGAACACGGCGATGTTGCCGCTCGTCATGTACGCAACGATCACCTCGTTGCCGTTCTGCACGAGCTTGTGCAGCATACCGCCCATCGAAATCACATCGTCGTCCGGGTGTGGCGAGAAGCAGATGACGCGGGTGTCATGCGGGAGCTTGGAGCGTCCGCGAATCTTGGCTCCAAGGGCATTGAATGCGAAGCCGTTCGCTTCGCCCGCGGCGCCAAATCGCGCGAGCAATGATGAGAGTTTGTTCTCGGTGTAATCGCGCGGCTCCAGTTTCAGGATCGCCTTCCTGGTCTCGAGCGAGAGCCAGACGATCGCGCGAAGGGCCAACGCGTCGGTCCACGTTACCTCATCGAGCAGCCATGGCGATGCCTGTGCCGTCAAGTCGGCCGCAGCGGCCGTGTCGAGATAGAACGTGGTGCGCGAGTGCTCCTGCAAGAACGTCGCGGCGACGTCGACGTCCACCTCCCCTTCGACGGCCCGCCTAACGATGTCTGCCTTGTGCTCGCCGGTCGCGAGGATGGCGATTTCGCGTGCGTCGAGGATCGTCGCGATTCCCATCGTCACTGCTTCACGCGGGACGTTCTCTTCACCGAAGAAGTCAGCTGCGGCGTCGCGCCGCGTGATCGTATCGAGGGTAACCAGCCGCGTGCGACTCGCGATGCCCGAGCCGGGCTCGTTGAAGCCGATGTGGCCGGTCTTACCGATGCCGAGGATTTGAAAATCGATGCCGCCCGCGGCCTTGATCGCCTGTTCGTACGCCGCAGCCTCTCTGGCCACTTCGCTGCGAGGCAAATCGCCGAGTGGGATGTGCACGTTGCCGCGCGGAATATCGACGTGCTCGAAGAGATTCTCCCACATGAAGCGGTGGTACGACTGCACGCTATCGGGAGAGATCGGGTAGTACTCGTCGAGGTTGAATGTCACGACGTTCGCGAAGCTCAGCCCTTCCTCGCGATGCATGCGGATGAGCTCGCGGTACACCCCGACCGGTGTGGCACCAGTGGCGAGACCGAGGACCGCGCTGCGCCCCTCCGCGGCACGATCGCGAATGACATGCGCAATGCGCGTCGCAACCGCGCTTGCCAGCGCCGCGTGGTCGTCCAGAATGACGACGGGAATGCGTTCGCGCGCGGGCCGTCGTTTGGGAAGTACGGCCTGTGTATCCGTCGCCGGCGTACTTAAACGATGAGGCCCGCGACGTATCTCTACATCGCGGGCCTCGACGGAAGTGGCTGACGGATCAGAACCGGGCAATCGAAGATGCGTTAGGCGTTATGCGTTGAACGAGCTGCCGCAGCCGCAGCCGCCCGTCGCATTCGGATTTTTGAACGTGAACCCCGAGCCCTGCATCGACGAGACATAGTCGATCGTCACGCCGTTCAAGTACTGCGCGGAGAAGGGATCGACGAATAGCTTCACCCCTTCCTGCGAGAGAACGAAATCATCATCGGCCGGAGCGTCCTCGATGAGGAGGCCGTACTTGAAGCCGCTGCAACCACCAGGTTGAACGCTCACGCGCAGACCGCCGACGTCAGGCGTGACGCCCTCGGCGTCCATGAACTTCTTTACTTCGGCCGCCGCGACGGACGACACGACGATCATGACATCAGGTTGCTGTGTAGTACTCACGAAGATCCTCCTATGTCTTGCCGCGCCACAGGGCGCGACACCTACAAACTTAACACTATTTAGTCTCTTCAAGAACCGTTTAGTTCCCACCTAGCAAGCAGTTACGAGGCGTCTCGGCTCGGTGCAACGAACGCGGTCCAAAAGTGCCATTACGCTGTCCGCCAGAGCCGTGCGAACGGCGCTGATGCGTCGGTTCTCGCGCGTCGGATTGACCCGGTTCGACAACAGAATTACGAACGCGTCATTCGCCGGATCGATCCAGATCGACGTTCCTGTAAACCCGGTGTGGCCAAACGCCTGGGACGACATGAATCGGCCGCCGGAATTCGCACCGTTGGCCGTTTCCCAGCCGAGCGCCCGGTGCGACAACTTCGGATTCTGAATGTGCGTGAACTGCTCGATTGTACGCTTGGACCAGACGCGATGCCCGTCCAGCGTGCCGCCATTCAAATAGGCCTGAGCCAGGCGCGCCAAGTCTGCAGCGCTGCTGAATAGACCTGCATGTCCGGAGACGCCTCCCAAAGCGTAGGCGTTCTCGTCATGCACTTCGCCGCGCAGATGGCGCTGCCGCCAGGGATCGATCTCAGTCGGCGCGATGCGCGCGAGCAAACTCGAATTCGGGTGATAAAACGTCTCGCTCATTCCGAGAGGCGCGAAGACGTGTGTCGCAGCATAGCGATCGAGTGGCGTCTTGGTCACGCGACGCGTGATTTCACCCATGATGATCGCGCCCAGGTCGCTGTAGACCATCTGCTTGCCTGGGGCGGTGTCGAGCGGCGTCGCGATGGCAAGCGCCAAGGCGTCGGCTGCCGAAGTGGCCTCTTTGTACAGCGGGCGCCATGACGGCAACCCGCTCGAGTGTGTGAGCAGGTGCCTAACGGTCACGCGACTCTTCCAGCGACCTGTGAATTCCGGGATGTAACGTTGCACCGGAGCATCCAGCTTGACGAGCCCCTTTTCAACGAGCTGCATCATCACCGACGTCAGTGCCACGACCTTGGTGAGCGACGCCATGTCCCAGAGCGTGTGCACATCGGGCGACGTGCTGTCGGCCATGTCGAGGCGCCCGACGGCGCGCTCGAGCAGAATGCCGGTGTGGTTCCCGATGACTGCAACCGCGCCGGGGAACGCCGAGTCCGCTAAGGCGCGGGTCAACACAAGTCCGACGCGGTCGGCCAGTGCGGCCGGCGCGGCGTTTGCGATCGGGATCGTGGCTGCTTGAGTACGACCGGCTGTGGGTGCCCCTGCCAGCACCGCCAACGCGATAAGCGAGGATGTCGCTGCGCGGTTCGCGGTGTTCCGCAAGAGGGTGCCGAACGAATGACGGCCCATATTACTTCCTAGACTCCTAACTGGGGGTGACGGTCATGCGTACCATCTTGCTCGCGGCCCTCGTTTGTACGCTTGGCTGCGGCGGACGCTCCATTGTTGTGCAGAACCCACCGCCGCAGAGCGCCGTTTCAATCAAGGTGACGAACAGCCTCGCGCTGGCGGTGAATGTATACGTGACCGGCACCGAGGCCGAAATTTTTCTTGCCCAAGTCGCAGCCAACTCGACTTCGAGCTTGCCGGTGCGCAACATCAATCCGGGAACGATGGTGAAGCTGCGCGCAGTGACGCAGGATGGGTCCAAGACCTATATGCGCGAGGGAGTGGAATTGCGCGACGGCTACGAGTGGCGCGTGCCGTAAAGCAGGGTTGTTGCACAGACTTAACTGGCGTAGTTTCAGGCGCTTTGCCGCACCATTCGTGGCGGGCGCAGCCGTACCGGACGTTCGTTCCGGCTCTCGCGAACACGCCGCGAATGGCTTCTCACGCAGCATCCCCATCACCTCCTTCACTCGTCGAGCGTAAGCAACTGACCGTATGAAGCTGGTCTGGGACTGGATACAGCGCGGGTATCTCAAGGTCATCGCGCCCGTCGGGGATTATCTCGTTCGCAAGAACGTGAATCCCAACGCGATCACGACCTTCGGGACGCTCTGCACGCTCGCTACGGGCGTGATCTTCGCGACTGGACACATTCGGACTGCTGGATGGTTCCTTGGAATCACCGCGCTGTTCGATGTACTCGACGGCACTGTCGCCCGGCGCACGAATCGATCGACGACGTTCGGCGCGTTCTACGACTCGACGCTCGATCGTGTCGCGGACGGAGCCCTCTTCGGTGGGCTCACAGTCTTTTTCGCCCGCAACGACGTGCACCACTCGCTGCCATCGTGGACCGGCACGCCGATGGTCGGAGTGCTGTTGCTGGGGATAATCGGCACGTTCCTCACATCGTACACTCGCGCCCGCGCAGATGCGTTAGGCGTCGATCTCAAGGACGTCGGCATTCTGCAGCGCCCTGAGCGCATCACATTGTTGGCCGCTCCACAGGCCTTTTTTGGCCTGACGCTGCACGGTTGGGTCCTGATCGCGATCTGCATGCTGCTTTCGGTCACAGCCTGGGTGACCGCGATACAGCGCATCGTGCACGTATACCGCGAGACCAGCGCTGAGCGCCCGGCTCGAGAGCGCCGCGCAGCGCGTCATGAGCGTCCCGTTAGGCCGACGCCGGAACCCGTTCTGCGTGCAGATCTCCCCGAACCCGCGTCGTACAGCAGCAGACCGCCGAACTAGTCGCTCAGGAGAAATCGATCTTGCCCGCTTCTTCCGCGAGGGCGCCTCGCGCCACAATCCGCCCCGCCGCGGGAAAACTCGCTGTCCTGACTCCTGGCCTTGGCGCCGTGGCCACGACGTTCATCGCCGGCGTGGAGAGCATCCGTCGCGGTTTGGCGAAGCCGATCGGCTCACTCTCGCAGATGGCGACGATCCGGTTAGGCAAGCGCACCGACAAGCGCTCGCCGCTCATCCGCGAATTCGTGCCCCTGGCGTCGCTGGACGATCTCGTCTTTGGCTCGTGGGATCCGATTCCGGACGACGCGTACACGGCGGCGACGAAGTCAGGGGTGTTGGAAGAGCGCGACCTTACGCCGATCGCTGATTTTCTCAAGGGAATCCGGCCGATGCCGGCTGTGTTCGACTCGAAGTATGTCACGCGCCTAACGAACACGACGAACGTCAAGAAGGGGAAGAACAAGCGCGATCTGGCCGAGCAGTTGCGCCAGGACATCCGCGATTTCAAAGCGCGCAGCGGAGTCGATCGTATCGTCATGGTCTGGTGCGCGTCGACCGAGGCGTACATCAAGCCCGGTGCCGTCCACGCGACGCTCAAGGCCTTCGAGCGCGCGATGGAAGAGAGTCACGACGAGATCGCGCCGTCGATGCTTTACGCCTGGGCGTCGCTCATGGAAGACGTGCCGTTTGCGAACGGAGCGCCAAACCTGACCGTGGACACGCCCGCGCTGCTCGCGCTCGCGAATGAGCGCGGCGTGCCGGTGTCGGGGAAGGACTTCAAGACGGGCCAAACGTGGATGAAGACTGTGATCGCGCCAGGGCTCAAGGCTCGCATGCTCGGTCTCGCGGGCTGGTACTCCACCAACATCCTCGGCAATCGCGACGGCGAAGTTCTGGACGACCCGGCCTCGTTCAAGACGAAAGAGGAATCCAAGCTGTCGGTGCTTCACACCATCCTGCAGCCGGAGATGTATCCCGAGCTGTACGACAAGTTTTCGCACGTCGTACGCATCAACTACTACCCGCCGCGCGGCGACAACAAGGAAGGATGGGACAACATCGATATCTTTGGGTGGATGGGTTATCCGATGCAGATCAAGGTCAATTTTCTGTGCCGCGATTCCATTCTCGCCGCACCGATCGTCCTCGACCTCGCGCTCTTCAGCGACTTTGCGATGCGCGCGGGTATGAAGGGGATCCAGGAGTGGCTTTCCTTTTATTACAAGAGTCCGATGGCAGCGCCAGGGTTGACACCGGAGCACGATCTCTTCATTCAACAGACGAAGCTCAAGAACACGTTGCGGCACTTGATGGGTGAGGAACAGATCACGCACTTGGGGCTGGAGTACTATGCCTAACAAGAGCACGCGGCGCGTCGCCAGAGTTGCGCTGTTCGCCGCGGCATGGCTCGCGGCGTGCTCGTTCGAAAAGCCAAAGCCGGAGCTGCGGCTCTACACCGACGATCTGGCGATTCGCGTCTCGTTCGAGCCGATGCCGCCTCGCTCGTTGACGGACATCAGGTTTCGCGTCACGGTGCGCGACCGGAAGACCGGCCAGCCGATCGAAGGCGGGCAAGGGCGCATCTTCGCCACGAACGAAGACCGGCACAGTATCGACAACGGCCTAACGCCGGGGCAGGAGCCGGGGGCGTACTACACGACACTGCGCTTCGTCAACGCGGGACCCTGGGCGATGGGGATTCAGTTCCGGCGCGACTCTACGCGAATCCTGCAGCGCACCAACGACTGGATGCAGGACGTATTGCCGGACTCCGGGCCACCCTGACAACATGCGCCACTTCTATCGTTCGCATCTCACGCCGGCCGAGGTCGTCGCGGCGGCCGACGCATTCTTCAGCTCGTTAGGCCTGCGCGCGTCGCCCAACGGGCCGCGCAGCCGCTTGTATCAGGGCGTGGTCGGTACGCCCGAGCTCGTGGCGAAAATGCGCCTGCTCGTTCGCCCCGAGGGCGGCCACTACACATTCGTCGAAGTCGAGACGGATCAGATCGGCGAGAGCAGACTGGATCGCAACGTGAAACGCTTCTTCGTGCAACTGCACCGGCGGGAAGAGCCGAGACACGCCATGGCGGCCGCGTACTGACGGTGACTGAACCGGACCCAGAGCCGTCCGACAACGGGCGTGCCCGCCGCATCGGTGTTGGCTGCTTCACTACGTTCATTGGGTTCTGGAGCGGGGGAATGATCGGAGTGCTCGTGGCGAAGGCCGTCGGGGCCGCGCGGCGCTGCACCGCGCCGGAAGGGCTCCCGGCGTGTGACTGGTACTATTTCGCGTTAGGGGGCATGCTGCTCGGTGCCGTCTCGCTTCCCGTGTTGGTGCTGCGGCGAATGCGTCGCCGTTAGGCTCCACGCCTTCCGTCGAGGAGATTCGATTGGCTCGCGTTGACGTTCCAATGCCGCAAATGGGAGAGTCCATCGCCGAGGGGACACTCTCGCGCTGGCTCAAAAAGGTCGGTGACTCGGTCAAACGAGACGAACCGATGTTCGAGATCTCGACAGATAAGGTCGACGCCGAGATCCCGTCGCCGTCCGCTGGCGTGCTCGTTGAGATTCTCGTGCAGGAAGGGCAGACAGTGCCGGTGCAGACCGTTGTCGCTCGGCTCGAGACGGATGCGGCTGCGGCCGCAGAGGTCAAAGGTCGGGGGTCGGAGGTCGGAGCGGCAGAGCTGCCGCCCGCGCCCGTCTCCGCGAGCGACGGCTCTACAACCGCGGCAGCCTCTTCGAAGAGTGCAACTGGAGCTAAGTCGCCGACGGTGCCGACCGCCGACCGCCGACCTCCGAGCTCCGACCTCCGACCACCGACCTCGCCACCAGGGTCGTTGGAGGAACGCCTGCGAACCAAGTCCTCGCCGCTGGTCAGAAAGATCGCCGCCGAGCACGGCATCGAGCTCACGGGGCTCGCGGGGAGCGGACTCGCTGGACGCGTCACGAAGAAAGACATCCTCGCCGTCATCGACTCCGGCGTGAAGCCGGCGGCGTCGCTGTACGCTCCGGGCGGCAGCGACGCACACGGCCCGGCGATCGAGCCGTGGCCGGGCGATCGCGTCGAGCCGATGACGAAGATCCGCCGCCTAACGGCGGAACACATGACGCTGGCGCGACGCACCGCGGCGCACGTCACCACGTTCCACGAAATCGACCTCACGCGTATCGCCAGGATTCGGCAGCAGAGGAGAGCCGAATTCGAAGAACAAACGGGAGAGAAACTCACCTACCTCCCGTTCATCATTCAGGCCGTGCTGCAAGGCCTTGCGAAGCATCCCGTGATCAACGCAGCCGTGTCCGGCGACCGCATCATCTATCGCAAGCCCTACAACATCGGGATCGCCGTCGCGCTCGACTGGGGTCTGATCGTCCCCGTCATCAAAAGCGCCGACAATCTCTCGCTCGCGGGCCTAACGCGAGCGCTGAACGACCTCGCCACACGCGCGCGCGCCAAGAAACTGCGCCCGGAAGAGGTCGACGGCGCCACGTTCACAATCACCAACTACGGCGTCTTTGGATCGATCGCGGGCACACCAATCATCCCCGTTGGGACGTCGGCGATCCTCGGTATTGGGGCCATCGAAAAGCGACCCAAGGTGCTGCCGGGCATCGACGGCGAGGATACAATCGCCATTCGCACGTGCGCATACTTCGCGCTCTCTTTCGATCACCGCATCGTGGACGGAGCCGACGGGGATAGATTCATGCAGGTCCTCAAGACGACGCTGGAGTCGGCGACCGAACCTGCCGCCTAACGTGAAACGTGTATTGACGATGGTGCAGCATACGCTCGACGCGGACGAGCTGGCCGATTTCTACGATACGGCTCGGCGCCGACGCACGTACTTCGAGGCCGCCGGCTGTCGCTACTGGGTATTCGAGCAGCGCACGGCGCCAGGAACATTCGTCGAGTTTGCCGAAGGGCCCGACGTCGACACGCTCGCTGCCGCGCTCCGCGCACACGCCGGCGATGCCTTCGACGGTCCAATCTTCTCAGAAGTGGAGACGCGATAGCATGCCGACACGACCGCTCGCGATCGATGGCAGCACGTGGCACGTGATCCCTTCCGGACGTGTCACGCAGTACGACCGCGATGAATTCGCCCTGCTATTCGTGAAGCACGAAGGAGGCGATCGCGAGGTTCGCGTGACGCGCTATTCGCCGCAGGGTTCGCGCTCGCGCGAAGAATCACTGGCCGAATTGAGCGACGCGGATCTGCGACGCCTCTTCGAGCAGTCGCAGCCGAGCGCAACGTCGCCCGAGGCTGGATACAAGCCGTGACCGCGGGTGCGGGCGCCAGGCCGCAGGAGCCAGCGCGTCGCATCGACCTGCATCTGCACACCACCGCGTCTGACGGTGTGCTCTCTCCGTCTGCTCTTGTCGAGGCGGCGCGTGCTGCAGCGGTCGATATCATTGCGCTGACTGATCACGATTCGATCGAGGGCATCGTCGAGGCACGCAGCGCGGCAGGCGCGCCGGGGGCGAGTGGAGTGAGAGTGATCGCAGGCGTGGAGTTGAGCGCACACGACGACGAGCGCGAGATCCACATGCTCGGCCTGCACCTCGAACGTCTCGATGGGATGCGCGCGCGCCTGACGGAGCTGGCCGATGCCCGCAGGGAGCGCGCGCGCGAGATGGTGCACAGGCTCAATGAAACTGGAGTGCGCATAGAGTTCGACGACGTCATCGCGCTGGCAGGCAACTCCGCGTTAGGCCGACCTCACGTGGCGCGCACCCTCATCGCCCACGGCTGGGCGCACGATCACCGCGATGCATTCGATCGCTATCTGCTGCCCGGTCGGCCCGGGTTCGTGCCGAAACGTCGTCTGCCTGTGACCGAGGCCATCGCGATCGTGCACGAAGCCGGCGGTCTTGCGGTTCTCGCGCATCCGGCCACTGAAGATTCGCTCGAGCGCCTGACGACGTTCGCGCGCCAGGGACTCGACGGTCTCGAAGTCGCGCATCCGAGCCTCGCCGCGGACGACCGCGCGCGCCTGCACGCCGCGGCCGACCACCTCGGCCTCGTGAAGAGCGGCGGCTCCGATTGGCACGGCCTCAAGGATGGGAGCAAGCGCATCGGAGCCGAGGACATTCCAGCGGCGTGGCTCGACGCGCAGCAGGAGCGCGTCGCGGCGCGTCGATCCCCCGCGCGCGTCGCCTAACGAATCCACATGGCCACCGATCGCTTCGCGCTTGTCACCGGTGGCGGCGTGCGGATCGGGCGCGCCATCAGTGAAGGGTTGGCCGCGCACGGACTGCACGTCGCCGTGCACTACAACAGCTCGTCCACCGCGGCCGAGGAAACTGCGTCCGCTGTCGTGGATCGCGGCCGACGAGCGATAACCGTCTCCGGAGATCTGACCGACGCTGCCGCGTGCGACCAGCTTGTGGCTCGCGTGCTCGAGGAGTTCGGAGCGTTGGACGTCGTCGTGAATTCAGCTGCGTCGTTTGTCCAGACGCCGATCGGCGAAACCGACGCGAGGGTATGGGATGAGGTCTTCGCGCTCAACGTGCGCGCGCCGTTTTTCATTTCACAGGCCGCGGCGGCCCGAATGCGCGAGGGAGGATGCATCGTCAACATCGCTGACCTCGCGGGAATACAGGCGTGGCCGTCGTATCTCGCGCACGGGGCATCGAAGGCAGCGCTGCTCAATCTCACACGCAGCCTCGCGCGTGCGCTGGGACCAAGAATCCGCGTGAATGCGATCGCTCCCGGAGCCGTGCTGCTCCCGGAAGGCTTCTCCGAAAGAGCGACAGAGAAGCTGATCAGTGAAACCCCACTCGGCAGGGTTGGCATGCCAAGTGATGTCGTCGATGCAGTGCGCTATCTCGTCGATGCCGAGTTCGTGACCGGCGCGATTCTCGTCGTCGACGGCGGGCGCAGCGCGCGATAAACGGTGGAACTACAGGCACCGCCTCCGGACTCGTCTATCGGATAGTCAGAGTTCTATTCTTACTTTTGTGTGACTCTCGAGGATCGATAGTGGCCAACAAGCTCTCGTACGATGTCGTGGTTGTCGGCGCCGGCCCCGCGGGTATGACGGCGGCGCTGTACGCGGGGCGTGCCATGCTCAAAACCGCTCTCCTCGAGAAAGGGCAGCCGGGAGGCGAGTTGCTCAATACAGAAGTGATCGAGGATTACCCTGGTTTCTCTCGCATCGACGGATGGGAGCTTGCCCAGAAGTTTGAGACGCACGCCAAGGAGTTCGGCGCTGAGTTCCGTATGGCGAATATCACGAGCGTGCGAAAGCTCGCCGACGGAAACTTCGAGACGCTGGCCGACAACGGCGAAGTGTACATCTCGCCGACTGTCATCCTCACGGCGGGCGGCACGCCCGTGAAACTGGGGATTCCCGGAGAAGCCGAGTACGCGGGGAAGGGAGTCTCCTACTGTGCGATCTGCGACGGCGCCTTCTTCAAGAACCACGTCATCGCCGTCGTTGGCGGAGGTGACGCAGCGTGCGAGGAAGCCGACTTTCTCACTCGTTATGCGAGCAAGGTCTACCTCATTCACCGCCGCGATGAATTCCGCGCGTCCAAGATCATCCAGAAGCGCGTTTTCGAGAATCCAAAGATCGAGGTGATTTGGGATACGGTCGTTGACGAGATTCACGCCGATGCGAAGGGGTTGGTGGATCGCCTAACGCTTCACAACGTGCACACGCGCGAGCGCCGGCCGCTGGCCGTGACCGGCATCTTCATCTTCATCGGCTTCACGCCGAATACGGGTTTGATCAAGGAACACGTCGCGCACGACGCGATGGGTTACCTGCAGACCGACGACAAGATGCAGACGTCGGTAGCTGGTCTCTTCGCGGCCGGCGACGTGCGCGCGCAGCTGACTCGGCAAGTCACAACCGCAGTTGGCGATGCGACAACTGCGGCAGTGGCCGCCGAGAAGTACCTCACTGCGCTGCGCGACGTTGCGTCGGCGCCTTTGGCGGCGACAACGTGAAAATAGACGTCTTTGTTGTCGGCGCCTTTCAAGAGAATACCTATCTCCTGTCAGACGCGACCACCGGCGATGCGGTGTTCATCGATCCTGGCGATGACGGTGACGAGCTCGCCGGCGTGATTCGCGCGCGCGAGATGAACCTCGCGGCCATTTGGCTCACGCACGCGCACATCGACCACATCGGCGGCATCGCAGGTCTCAAGCGACACTACGACGTGCCCGTGTTCATGCATCCGCTCGACGAGCCGCTCTACAAGCGGGCCGCGGAGGTCGCGGAGCTGTATCAAGTACCGTTCGATGAGGGTCCGCTTCCGGAAAAGTCATTGAGCGAAGGCGACACGATGCGTGTCGGGTCGTTGGAGTTTCGCGTTATGCACGTCCCTGGTCACGCGCCCGGGCATGTTGCTTTCGTCGGCCATGGTGTCGTGTTCGGCGGGGATTGTCTCTTCGCGGGTTCGATTGGACGAACGGATCTACCATTCGCGGATCCGGCACAATTGGACGCGTCGCTCGAGCGGTTAGCAGCGCTGCCCCCGCAGACCAGGGTGCTGCCAGGGCACGGTCCCGAAACGACAATCGACCGTGAGCGCGTTTCGAATCCATTCCTCAACGGAACTGCGCGTCTCATAAGCCGTTAGGTCCAGGTGCTCGGCGCGCTAGCCAAATCTAAGTCGCACTAGTCAGATTGCATCGTGGGTGCGCGCGAAGTTCATCGACGGCTTCAAGTGGCGACGACGGTAGGTTGCGGGTTAGGGCTTAGCTAACCCTTCGACCCTATCCCCTCTCCCAGGTTCTATGCTTCTCTCCGTGAGACCGGTTGCTCGCGTGTTGTCGTTTCTTGGCTCGACGTTGGCTCTCAGCGCATGCGAGGGCGCACTGAGTATTCCAAACAACGAGATGACGTGGGGCTTCATTCAGACGAGTGCGCTCTCCGCTGGCGGCGGGACTTACACAACATCGCCGAGCGGTCAGTTCTTTCGCGGCTCGCTGAACTCCATCCCCGACGCGCGGGTGAAGCCCGACACGTGCATCTCGCTGCCAAATACAGCGCCAGGGCCGTTGAATGTGACTTATCTCGACGCCGGTGCGGCGATCACCGCGCAGTTCGGCTCCAGGACGGATACGATTCCAAGAGTTTCGAGCGCGTCGCGCACGTCGTACGAGGTATCCGCGCCGAAGTCGTTTCAGCCCGGCGACAGCCTGATCGTCAAGATCCCCGGGGCCGCTGGAGGTTTTCCCGCGTCGGAAATCCACGCAAAAACGGCCGAGGTGCTGACGATCGATTCGCTGTCGATCAAGCCGCAGCCAGCGGCGGCCCAGCTACGCTGGAGTCAATCCACGGACGCGAACAGCTCCCTGCTCGTTGAGTTTCGCTATTCATCCAGCGGCGGCACGACATTCAATCAACTGATCCGCTGTGCATTCACAGATGACGGCGTGGATTCGGTGGCGTATGACGTGTTGCAGCCGTGGATCGCCGCGAATGCCGCTTCGCGCAACGTGACGTACACACGACTACGCACACAGATCAATTCTATCGTGGGCGGTTTCCTGGAAGTGATTTCTACATTCCCGGTGCCGACGCCATCCGCACCGTAGAGGATGCCAGCCGACGCGAAGAGACCTCAGGCGACGCGCCAGGAACGTGACCCGTTAGGCACCCTCGACGTTCCTGCCGAGGCGCTGTATGGCATCCAGACGCTGCGCGCCGTGCAGAACTTTCCCATTAGCGGCTACAAGCCGCTGGAAGCGTTCGTCCTCGCGCAGGTCCGGATCAAGAAAGCCGCAGCACTGACGCACAAAACAACCGGCCGTCTCGATGCGCGGCTGGCGGATGCGATCGTGGCGGCGGCTGATGAGGTGATCGCGGGGAAGCATCGCGACCAGTTCGTCGTCGATCCGTACCAGGCCGGCGCGGGCACGTCGCACAACATGAACGTGAACGAGGTGCTCGCGAATCGCGCGAATGAATTGTTAGGCAGTACCCGCGGGAGCTACTCGCCAGTGCATCCCAACGATCACGTGAACATGGCGCAGAGCACCAATGACACGATTCCGACGAGCATCCGTCTGGCGTGTCTCGCGCAGTTGCAGTCGTTGGTCGACGCTTTTGCGCAGCTCCAGCGCGCGCTTGGCGCCAAAGGTGACGAGTTTGACGGCATCGTGAAGGCCGGGCGCACGCACCTGCAGGATGCGATGCCGATCCGGCTCGGTCAGGAGTTTCGCGCCTACGCGAACACGCTCGAGCGTTGCATCAAGCGCGTCGAACAAGCGGCAGACTATCTGCGCGATCTTGGCATCGGCGGCAGCGCCGTTGGCACGGGTGTCACCGTCGAACCCGAATACCCCGCGCTCATGATTCGCTTCCTCAGGGAGATCACGGGACTCGAGCTGCGCGTGGGCCAGGATCGCATTCAGCTCATGCAGAGCATGGGCGACGTGGCGGCGTTTTCAGCCTGTCTGCGTGGACTGGCGATCGACACGAGCAAGATCGCGAGCGATTTGCGACTCATGGTGAG
>DATBKN010000065.1:0-3304 GCA_036555845.1 Gemmatimonadaceae bacterium
GAGCGACGTGGAAGCGGCGAGAAGCTCGCGCTCAAGCGGCCGCTGTCCGGCTTTCTCGACGACCGGAGATTTCTCGAGCGCTTCGCTCATGAAGCAGAGCTCGGGCGAGCGCTGCACCATCCGAACATCGTGCGCATCGTCGACCGTGGTCAGGTCGAGTCGACGCCGTATTTCGCGATGGAGCTGATCGACGGCGAGACGCTGCGCGACAGACTCGATCGCGAGGGACGTCTCGATCCGGCGCTCGCCGCAAGCGTGACGGCTCGTGTGGCCGAAGCGCTCGACTACGCACACCACAAGGGCGTGATCCACAGAGACCTCAAGCCCACGAACATCATGCTGGAGCGCCAGGGCGGCCTCAAGGTCATGGACTATGGGATCGCGCGCGCCCAGTTCCGCGAAGGCATAACGACGACGGGCGGCTTCATCGGCACACCGCAGTATTCGGCGCCCGAGGCCGCGGACGGCCTGACCGAGCCGAAGAGCGACATCTATTCGTTAGGTGTCGTCTTCTTCGAAATGCTGACCGGCAGCCTGCCGTTCCCCAACGAGAACCCGTATGCCGCGCTGCACAGCCACAAGACCGCGCCGCCTCCCACTCCGTCTACGCTCAACTACGCGTTGACCGAAGAAATCGACCGCATCGTGCTGCGCTTGCTCAGCAAAGACCCGGCGCAGCGGCCCACCGCCGAGGAGCTGCTCAACGAGCTGACCGATTATCAGGAGAGGATCCGCGTCAGATGAAAGCGTTAGGCACCGCTGTCGTTGCCGTTTCGCTGGCCGTGCCTGCCGTGGCGCACGCGCAGCTGTCGCTCAATCGCGCCGGTTCCGGTGCCCGCGCGGCGGGAATGGGCAATGCGTTCATCGCGATCTCGGACGATGGCACTGCGGTTTCCTGGAACCCGGCGGGGCTCTCTCAGCTGCGAAGGCCCGAATTCTCCCTCGTGCACGCCGCGAGCCGGCGGAATCAGTTCCTCGAAGGCTATCGCACGCTCGATCGATCAGCGGCGTTTACAACGTTGAAGACGACGAGCCATGCCAGCAACATCGAGTTCGCGAGCGCGGCCATCCCGTTCACGGTGAAGCAGCGACCGATGACCATGCAGCTCGGTTGGCGCCGGCTCTACCAGTTCAGTGGCGGAGTACGCGGCGATACGAGGCGCGTGCCGGTTGGCGCGAACCCTCGACCTGAAGCGACGATCCGCTTCGACAACGCGAGCGAGGGGAGCGTCAACATCGTGTCCGTCGCTGGAGCGGCTCGCCTGACGAGCCGTCTCTCGTTAGGCGTGAGCGCCGATTTTTATCGTGGTGCGTGGCAGGACCACGGCAACGTCAGCGAAGAACCTGGAGTTGTCGAGGCCACGGATTTCTACGCCACCAGCTCAACAAACAGTATCGGAGACCACACCGTCAGCGCCGGACTTCTGCTCGCCTATCCGTCGGTGAAGGTGGGTGTCGTCTATCATCGGCCGCTCGCAAGCGGCTACCGCGTAACTGAGTCAATCCGGTCCAGTCTGAGTCCGTCGTCCAACACCGCGTTGACCGATGCCGATGGTGTGCGACTTCACTTCCCCCGCTCGGTCGGACTTGGAGTCGCCTGGATCCCGCGCCCACTGCTGCGGCTCGCGCTCGATCTCACCTATGACGAATGGAAAAAGTTCATGGTGGAGACGAGCCCTGGAGTGTTGGTCAGCGGCTTCGACCAGCTTCCACCCGAGCTCACGGCGAGTCGTAACACTATCACGCTCAACGCAGGTCTGGAGCGGCTCTTCCAAGTGCAGGGCCAATTCGTCCCGCTGCGACTCGGCTTCAGCCATGAGCCGCAGGGCGCACGCGATCCAGTGGTGCGGGAGAACTCGGATCAAAAGGTTTTGGCTGCCGGTACCGGAATCAATTCCAACAGTCTCAAGTTCGATGTGGCGCTCGAGTACCGCTGGGGAAGCTTCCACAACACGCAGAGCATCAGCACTGTGTACATGGCCGGTCGTGCCGAGGTCCACGGTCTACCGCTCCCCCCCGAGGCCCAGGGAACGTTTCGGATCCAGGAATGGCGACTCAAGGTCTCGCTGATCTACCGGCTGGCGGACGCGGAGAAGATCAGGGACGTCGTGCGCAAGGCGATCGGCTCCTGACGTCTGGACATCCCGCCTAACGAGGACGCATGATGCGCGCGAGATTCTCTGCGGCGATTGTTCTGGGTATGCTCGGTGCGACAGGCGCGATGGCGCAGGAGAGCGGTCGCTACCAGCCGCCGGCGGCGCTCAACGACGGCTGGAAGACGGCCAGTGCCGATTCGTTAGGTGTCGACTCCAAACGGCTCGGCCTGATGACGGCGTCGCTGCGCGCCTGGCCCGAGCTCGGCGTGCACGCGGTACTCATCGAACGCGGCGGACGACTCATCTACGAAGAGTACTTCGACGGCTTCGATGAGCGTTGGGGACAGCCGCTCGGCCGCGTGACGATGACGCGCGACACGAAGCACGACCTGCGTTCAGTGACCAAGAGCGTCGTGAGCGCACTTGCCGGCATCGCCATCGCAACGGGTGCCATCCAATCGCTGCAGCAACCTGTCGTGCAGTGGTTTCCGGAATTTCCGGATCTCAATACCGCCGAGCGGCGCCGCGTGACGCTGGCACACGTGTTGTCGATGACATCGGGACTGCAGTGGAACGAGGACATCCCTTACAGCGACCCGCGTAACGATGAGATCCGCATGACGCGCGATTCGCTGCCGTTGCGCTACGCGTTAGGTACACCCTTCGCTCTCGAGCCCGGCGCGGACTTCAACTACAACGGGGGGCTCACGCAGGTGATGGCTGCCGTCATCGAGCGCGCCACCAAGACGCCGATCGAAGATTACGCGCGCGCCAACCTCTTCGAGCCACTCGGCATTACTGACTTCGAATGGTTAGGCGAGCTCGCGGGGATGCCAGCCGCCGCGTCCGGGCTGCGATTGCGGGCGCGCGATCTCGCCAAGTTCGGCTCGTTGTACCTTCACACCGGGCAATGGAACGGCAAGCAGATCATCCCCGCTGACTGGGTGCGTACGTCGACACGAAGGCAGTTCCGCTTTCGACCGCGCACGGGACCCGATGCCGGTGGCGAGTTCGGTTATTCGTATTTCTGGTGGTACAACTGCTATCCGACTGGAGCGGGTCTCATCGAAGCGCGCACAGCGGTTGGCAATGGCCAGCAGCGCATCTTCGTGCTGTCGGGGCTCGACATGGTCGTGACGATTCTGGCCGGGCGCTACAACGACTTCACAACTGGCGGAACGCTCGCCTCGCGGATTCTGCGGGAGCAC
>DATBKN010000066.1:0-7875 GCA_036555845.1 Gemmatimonadaceae bacterium
GCCGAAGTCATCGACGCGCAGGGACAATTCCTCGTGCCTGGCTTCATCGATAGCCACGTTCACTTTGTCACAGGCGGTTTCCGCCTGTCGTCCGTCGAGCTCAAGGACGCTGACACGCCGCGAGAGTTCGTTAGGCGCATCGCGGCCTTCGCCAAGACAGTACCCGCAGGGACCTGGATCCAAGGCGGCGATTGGGACAACGAGCGTTGGGGCGGAGAGCTGCCAACACGCGCCTGGATCGACTCCGTCACGCCAAACAATCCGGTCTGGGTCAATCGCTACGACGGACACATGGCGCTCGCCAACTCATCGGCGCTGAAGGCGGCGAAGGTGACAGCGGCGACGAAGGACGTCGCCGGCGGTACGATCGTGCGCGACGCGAAGGGCGAGCCGACGGGCGTGCTCAAAGACAACGCGATGGGTCAGATGGACGACGCTGTCACAGCGCCACCGCCTGAAGTCGAGGACCGAGCGCTCGACGCGGCGATGAAATACGTCGCGGAGCGTGGTGTTACGACCGTGCACAACATGGGGACGTGGGAGGAGCTGGCGATCTTCGAACGGGCGCACAAGGCCGGCCGCCTGACGACCCGTATTTACGCGGCGGTGCCGCTGGCGACGTGGGAACGGCTGCGCGACACGATTCGTGGGCGCGGCTCTCGCGGAGACGAGTGGCTCACGATCGGTGCGCTCAAGGGTTTCGTCGACGGCTCGTTAGGCTCACGCACGGCGGCCATGTACGAGGCGTTCAATGACACGCCCGGCAACTCGGGTCTTTGGGTCACCGCGCCGGAGAGCCTGTACGCCTGGACGAAGGGTGCCGACAGCGCCGGTTTACACGTGATGATCCACGCGATCGGCGACCGCGCCATCGGCACGCTGCTGGACATCTACGAACGCGTGGAAAAGGAAAACGGTGCGCGCGACCGCCGCTTCCGCATCGAACACGTGCAACATATCGCCGCCAAGGATATCCCGCGGCTCGCCGCGTTAGGCGTCATCGGCAGCATGCAGCCGTACCACGCGATCGACGACGGCCGCTTCGCCGACAAGCCGCTAGGTCGCGACCGGGCGAGCAGAACCTATGCGTTTCGCTCCCTCATTGATGCAAAAGCAACACTGACTTTCGGGAGTGATTGGTTTGTCGCGCCGCCGTCGGCGATCGAGGGGATCTACGCGGCCGTGACTCGGCGCACGCTGGACGACAAGAATCCGGACGGCTGGTTCCCGGAGCAAAAGATCACCGTCGAGGAGGCACTGCGCGCCTACACGGTGAACGCGGCGTATGCGCAGTTCGCCGAAAACGATAAAGGCACCCTCGAAGTCGGCAAGCTGGCGGACTTCGCGCTCATCGATCGCGATCTCACGAAGATTCCAGCAGTCGAGATCAAGGACGCACGTGTAGTTTTAACGGTAGTCGGTGGCAAGATAGTGCATCGCCAATCTCAATCTCCATAGCTCCTGCATGGCTCATAGTCCTCTGCCGATTCTCGAGCAGCGCCGGTTCGGTGAAACGCTGCGACGCGATCTCTGGTGGCTGCCTAACGTTCCCACATTCATCGTCTTTTCGGCATTTCTCGTTTACGCGACGTGGGCAGCGTACCAAAACGCACATTACACGTTCGGGCCGTACCTCTCGCCGTTCTATTCACCAGAACTGTTTGGCGCCTCGCAACACGCGATCTTTGGCCCGCAGCCCGCATGGTGGCCTGCGTGGCTGCGATTCTCGCCAGCGCTCCTGATCCTGCCGTTCCCCGCGCTGTTTCGGTTCACGTGTTATTACTACAGAGGCGCGTATTACAAAGCCTTCTGGCAAGATCCGCCGGGATGTGCTGTTGGTGAGCCACGCACCAAGTACCTCGGCGAGCGCACCTTTCCGCTCGTTTTGCAGAACGTGCACAGGTATTTCCTCATCCCCGCGCTGATTCTGATTCCGATCCTCGCCTACGACGCCTACAAGGCGTACTGGTTTAGCGACAGCCTAACGGGTACAACGCGATTTGGAATCGGTCTCGGGTCGATAATACTCACTGCGAACGCCACTTTTCTCGCGCTCTACACGCTCGGCTGTCACTCCTTCCGCCATTTGGTTGGCGGAGTGAACGATCGTCTCTCCGGTAGGCCGGTCCGCAAAGTCGCCTACGACTGCTCCAGTTGCCTCAATCGCTGGCACATGCAATGGGCCTGGACGAGCCTTCTCGTTGTTGGATTCAGCGACGTTTACGTCCGGCTGTGCGCGATGGGGATCTGGACCGACTGGAGAATCCTCTGATGCCGGGGGGGGCGCACGAACGCGTCGAACACGACGTACTCGTGATCGGCGCCGGTGGCGCGGGGCTGCGCGCCGCGATCGCTGCTGCCGCCGAGGGAGTCAAGGTCGGCCTCGTCTGCAAGTCGCTGTTAGGCAAGGCCCACACAGTCATGGCCGAGGGTGGCGTGGCTGCGGCGCTGGCGAACGTCGATGATCGCGACAATTGGCGTGTGCACTTCGCCGACACCATGCGCGGCGGTCAGTACCTGAATAATTGGCGCATGGCCGAATTGCACGCGAAGGAAGCGCCGGCCCGAGTGCGCGAGCTCGAGGCGTGGGGCTCTGTGTTCGACAGGACCGAAGACGGTCGCATTCTCCAGCGCAACTTCGGCGGACACAAATATCCGCGACTGGCGCACGTGGGCGACCGAACCGGGCTCGAGATGATCCGCACACTGCAAGACCACGGCGTGCATCAAGGGATCGACGTGCACATGGAGTGCACGATTGTCGAGCTGTTCAAGGACGGCGATCGCGTCAGTGGCGCGTTAGCCTATGACCGCGATCGCGGACGCTTCAAGCTATTCGCGGCCAAGGCGATCGTGCTGGCGACGGGGGGGATCGGCCGCGCATTCCGCATAACGAGCAATTCCTGGGAATACACAGGCGACGGCCACGCGCTGGCGTATCGCGCCGGCGCCGACCTGCTGGACATGGAATTCGTCCAGTTCCACCCCACAGGAATGGTATGGCCGCCGAGCGTGCGCGGACTGCTTGTGACCGAAGCGGTGCGCGGCGAAGGAGGCGTGCTGCGCAATAGTCAGGGCGAGCGCTTCATGTTCAAGGACATCCCGGAGAACTACCGCGCGCAGACGGCGGACAACGAAGAGGAAGGCTGGCGCTACACACAGGGCGACAAGTCTGCGCGCCGGCCACCGGAGCTGCTGACGCGCGACCACGTGGCGCGCTGCATCGTGCGCGAGGTGCGCGAAGGGCGGGGAAGCCCACATGGCGGAGTTTTTCTGGACATCGCCTGGATCAAGGAAAAGCTGCCTAACGCGCCGGAGCACATCAAAAAGAAGCTTCCCAGCATGTACCACCAGTTCAAGCAGCTGGCAGATATAGACATCACCACAACCCCGATGGAGATCGGCCCGACGACGCATTACATGATGGGAGGCGTGCGCGTGGACGGAGACTCGCAAATGTCCACCGTGCCGGGACTCTTCGCTGCGGGCGAGACCGGCGCCGGACTGCACGGCGCCAACCGGTTAGGCGGCAACTCGCTTTCGGATTTGCTCGTTTTTGGCCAGCGCGCCGGGGAATATGCGGCCAAGTTCGCTCGTGCCAACGGCACGGTGCGCGTCGCCGACAGCGACGTCGATCGTGTGACGGCCCAGGCGCTCGCGCCATTTGATAGAGCAGTGCAGGCCGGTGCGGAATCACCGTACGCAATCCAGCACGAACTGCAGGACATGATGCAGGACCTTGTCGGAATCGTTCGACGCGAAAACGAAATGCGGCGCGCGCTGGAAGGGATCGCGGAACTTCAGGGCAGAGCAGAAAAGTGCGGCGTGCAGGGGAATCGCGAATACAACCCCGGATGGCACACGGCGATCGACCTGCAGAATCTCCTCACGGTTTCAGAAGCCATCACGCGCGCGGCGCTCGAGCGCAAGGAAAGTCGCGGAGCGCAATTCCGCGACGACTATCCGGAAAAATCAGCGGAATACGGCAGCTTCAACATCGTCGTGCGGCGAGGCGCAACCGGGAGCATGGAGCTGGAGCGCGTCAACGTTAGGCCGCTGCCCGCCGAGCTGAAACAAGTCATCGAGGAGCAGAAGTAATGGCTGCGACGACATTCAAGATCTGGCGCGGCGAGCGCGGCGAGGGCGGCTTCCGGGACTTCTCGACTGACGTCTCCGAAGGAATGGTTGTCCTCGACGCCATTCATCAGATCCAGGCCGAGACAGCGGGCGATCTCGCGGTTCGGTGGAACTGCAAGGCGGGGAAGTGCGGCTCGTGTTCGGCGGAGATCAACGGCAGGCCGAAGCTGATGTGCATGACCCGAATGAGCGAGCTGCCAGCGGATCAGCCGGTCACGGTGGAGCCGATGCGCGCCTTCCCGCACGTGAAAGATCTCGTGACAGACGTGTCATGGAACTTCGAGCAGAAGAAACGCATCAAGAAGTTCACGCCGCGCGCCCCCGACGCGCCTGACGGGACGTGGCGCATGCAGCAGGCAGACATCGATCGCGTTCAGGAATTCCGGAAGTGCATCGAATGCTACCTGTGTCAGGACGTCTGTCACGTGCTGCGCGACCATCACAAGCACGATGAGTTCATCGGGCCGCGCTTCTTTGTGCACGTCGCCGCGCTCGAGATGCACCCGCTCGATACGGAAAACCGTCTCGAGGACCTGAAAGAGAAGGGAGCGATCGGCTACTGCAACATCACGAAGTGTTGCACGAAGGTCTGTCCCGAGAGCATCACGATCACGGACAATGCGATCATCCCGCTCAAGGAACGGGTTGTCGACGAGTTCTATGATCCGGTGGCGAAGGTCTTTCGCCTGCTTCGTGGTAAGCCGAAGACCTAACGACAACTAAAGCTGACAGCCATCGGCTGCAAGCCGACAGCTTACAGCAGCTTTAGTTGAAGATCGCCGCGATCAGGGCCACCAAGAGCGCAAAGCCGGCATACCACACTCGCCGCCGCCGATCTGCCGTCACTCGCGCGCGTTCGAGTTGCTCACGCACCGATGGCAGTCCGGCTGCCACCCGCGTCAGCGCACGGGTTCGCTGCTCGTCACTAATCCAGTACATCGATGTCATCTCCGATACACAGGAGAGAGGCATTCTCCGTGCCCATTGATGGCCAAAAAAAAACCGCTCCCAGAGGGAGCGGTGAAACAGACCGTGCGACGCCGTCAGGCGCGCGACGAGCCTGCGATTGAGATCTAGCTAACGAGACGCAGCGGCTGACCGCTGACACCGACACGTCGAATGGTCGCTACCGACAGCGGGCGCTGGATTCCGCGCCGACGCTCCGGATGACGCGCAACCACGCGTCGTGGCGGCCGCTGAGCTTCCGCCGGAGTCTGCTGAACTAGAAGAAGTCGAAGTCTTGTTGACCAGTTCATATCTCTTACCGCCTCTACGTACCGAAACTACGAGAAGGATTGTTCTCTAACATCCTTTAGTACACTCGGGGCAACCCCAGTCCACTCCACCGCTTCGCTCCGTGTTGCCCCGACCAAAACCCCATTCCCAAATCTTTGTAATGCATTGGCCGTGCCAACTCGCCTCGATTCGCGTTGCCGGCCCACCGCTCCTACCCAGGGGCTGTGTAGAAGAGACCTCATGAGATCGCTAATCGGTCACCGCGCTGTCGTGCTGTGGCACATGTGCGTCAATCCGGGGAACGCTGCGGCGTTTTTCACTGGTCACATTTTCGCGCCGAAAAGCCGAGCGAGATCGGCTAAGTGCTTGTGACGGCGTTTCTTTTCGTAACGACTCGCGCTAGAGCCGGGGCGGGTCCAATTATTGTCGCGCTTCGTTCGTTTGCTGGTCTCGGCAACACCCCAGCCGGTCCAACATGAAATTGGTTTCGCAATCGTGGTTCGAGTGAAGCCAAACGCGGGCTCGCGCGTGCCATGATTACATGACGCTCATCAAGGCGGCATTTGCGTACGCTGGCTTTTTGCGTGGACTTCCCGCGTTTCTACGCCAGCGTCTAACCGAAGCTGACGCGCGTGCGATCGTGCAGCGCCGGCTTGCCGAGCGGCAGTCGAACTTTCTGGCGTCGTTGGAGCGCGCCGTCTTCGACAACGAAGGGAGCCCCTATCACAAGCTGATGAACGTCGCCGGATGCTCACCAGGCGATGTGCGTGAGCTCGTTGCGGCAGAAGGAGTAGAAGGAACGCTTCGCGCGCTTCGCGAGGCCGGCGTCTACGTCTCGTTCGAGGAGTTCAAGGGGACGCGGCCCATTGTGCGCGGCAGCCAACGTGTGGATGTGCGCCCGGAAGAATTCGACAATCCACGCGTCAGTCATTACCACGCGGTGTCAACCGGCGGCAGCACGGGCGGCGCTCGGCGAGTGCTCATGGATCTCGAGCACCTAACGGCGCGCCTGCCAATGATCCTCCTCGGCGACATCTACCATGAGCTGTACGGAATCCCGACGGCATTCTGGTTCGAGATCCCGCCTGGCAATGGATTGGACAGCGTCCTGCAGCGGGTGCCGGTACAGAATGTCCCGGAGCGCTGGTTCTCGCCGATACGTGGTGGAGGCGACGGTGCGGCATGGAGCTTCCGCCTCGCGACGACAGCAGCCGTTGGGGTAGCGCGTGCCTCGGGCGCGCGCATCCCGCGACCGGAGCACCTCCCACTCAGTGAAGCACACGTCATCGCGCAGTGGGCGCGCGACGCGTTGCGACGTCGCGGCGCGTGCGGCATCCGCGCGCACGTGAGCAAAGCGCTGCGCATCTGTGTCGCAGCCAGTGAAGCCGGTATCGACCTAACGGGAGCGGTGTTTGTGATTGGGGGCGAGCCGCCAACGCCCGCGAAGGTCGCCGAGATCCGGCGCTGCGGTGCGCGATTCTATTCCACGTACTACTTCACCGAGGGTGGTCCTGTGGGATTGAGCTGTACCACCTCGGACCATCCGAACGATCACCATTTCTTCGCCGATCACCTGGCCGTGATACAGGCGTCCCGCGCGGTCCCGGGGTTTGACGTCAGCGTGCCGTCCTTTCACTTCACAACGCTTTTGGCCTCGGCGCCCAAGGTGTTGCTGAATGTCGAGTCCGACGATTTTGGCGCGGTGGAGCGGCGCACGTGCGGCTGCCCGTTCGAAGGACTTGGCCTAACGACCCATATCAAAGACATCCGCAGTTTCCGCAAGCTCACCGGAGAAGGGGTGACGCTGATCGGCAGCGAGATGGAGCAGATTCTGGAACAGGTGCTGCCGGCCAAGTTCGGCGGGTCGTCGCTGGACTATCAGCTCGTGGAAGAAGAAGACGAGCGGGGCTTCACGCGCCTGACGCTGCTGGTTCACCCGTCCGTACGGCTGGCAGACGATTCGGCGGCGATAGAAGCGGTGCTCGCCTCTCTTGCACGACGCGGCGGCGCCGCCGACATGTCACGCGGAGTCTGGAGTCAGGCGGGGACGTTCCGCGTTAGGCGCGAAGCGCCGCGATACACGTCGCGAGGCAAGTTGCCCTTGCTGCTCCGCTCGCGCAATGGAGCCACAGGGACGACGGCGGAGTCATGAGAATGCTGTCAGCCGTCAACCGGCAGCGGACAAGCGTCAGCTTCCTTCTCCTCCTGACGGCGTGTAGCACGCCACCGGAGCAGGTCAGTCGCACGAAGATTCGCGTGGTAACGCAGCCGTATCTGGCGCTCGCGCCGATACATATCGCCGTTGCCGAAAGCCTCTTCGCCAAGCACGGACTCGATGTCGAGCTCGTCCCGATGACACGGCCGAGCGACGCAGTGCCGCTATTACTGAGTGGTGAGCTCGACGTGCTCTCGAGCACGGCGCAGGCCGGGATGTTCAACGCCGCTGCGCGTGGTGAACCGGTTCGAATGGTCGCCGAGCGAGGCTTCTATAGTACCGCGAGC
>DATBKN010000067.1:0-4359 GCA_036555845.1 Gemmatimonadaceae bacterium
GAATTCCACATCGACCTAACGAGGCGCTTCCACAGAGCGGGCGTCACGATCCTCGCGGGGAGCGACTTTGCCGACCGCGACTACGATGTCGATCCAGGTCGAGCGCTCATTCAGGAGATGGCGGAGCTCGCCAAGGCTGGATTATCGCCAGCCGAGGTTCGAGCGGCCGCGTCCACGAACATCATCAACTGGTTGCGAAAACGGCCCTAACGATTATTCAAAGAAAGGGCCGTTCGGTTCTCATCGCCGGTCCGTGTGATCCGAATGGCTCCTGGCTGTCGTCGCTGTTGAAAGAGCAAGACTGCCCGGATAGCCGATCCCAGGTCGGACCAAGCCGAACGGCGCCGGGCGCAGGCGAGCACGAGTGTTGCTATGGTGCAGGCCTGATCCTAAGCCTCAAGTTCTCGCCCCATCAATAAAGACCAATTGCAGCGTCGTAAATGAGTCGTGTGCCGACAGTTCGGCCCATCTCGCTGGGCTGGATGGTCCCTGTCATCAGCGCAGCTATTCTGTCAATCGTGGTCACCGGCTTCGGCACAATTGCCTACCGGGCGGTCCGACAATCGACGCTGAACACCGCTGCGGAACGACTTGCGACGGTCGTCCAGGTCTTCGCGCAGCCTCCGGCAGCGCAGCCCGCGTGGATCAACGACGGGCAAGTGGTTGCCCGAAACCGCGACGTCATCGATGTCATTCGATCGAACGGACAGCGCGTCAGCGACTCGGCGCGGGCGCGGATCGCGAGCCTCACGCCGGATACCGGTCAGTTGCTCGCCACGGACATTCGCGATTTGAGTGGCAACGTCCTCTTCTCCATAACGAGTCCCATCGTCGATAGCCTGGCTCGCGCCGACGCAAGCGCGAACGCTGCGCCGAACGGTGTGAAAGGAGGCGTCGAAGCAGGAGCATTTGCGGCGCATTCGCCGGTGCGGCTCAAGCGCTCGTATCCGGACTCCGTAACGCAGAGCGAATTGTACCTGAGCGGCCCGCATGTCACGATCGAGCGTGCGATTCCGATTCATGATGCCGGACGGCTGGTCGGTCATCTGGTGCAGGTTCGCAAAATCTCGGCGTCACCGAATGCGCTGCGGCAACTCAATTCATTGATTGGCAAGGATGCCCGACTCGTTGTCGGGAATCGCGACGGCTCGCTGTGGAGCGATCTCACCAAGGCAGTCGAGCATCCAGGTCCGTCGGCAGGGCTAACGACATATCTAAGCGACGGTCGTCGCTGGCTCAGCGCGACCGGGTCAATGCCTTCGGGTCCGTGGCTGCTGGGCGTCGAGCTTCCCGAGGACATCGTGCTGGCACCGGTCTATAAGCTGCGCTGGCGGCTCTTCTGGATCGGCGCCGCCATCGTCGTGCTCGCCGTGTTAGTCACCGAGCGGCTGAGCCGCCGCCTAACGACGCCGCTGCTGCGCCTGACGACCGCCGCCGAGGGAATTGCAGCGGGCCGCCGCACGACGCCGCTCATCGAGACCGAGCGCACGGACGAGATCGGACGCCTCTCGCGCGCCTTCGCCACGATGGCGGACAGCATCCGCATGTCGCAGGACACGCTGGAGATGGAAATCGGCGACCGCACTCTCGAGTTGCAAACGGCGCTGACGCAGCTGCGCGACGCGCAGGGCGAGCTCGTGCGCCAGGAACGGTTGGCTACGCTCGGTCACTTATCCGGCAGCATCGCTCACGAACTGCGAAATCCGTTAGGCGTCATGATGAACGCGCTGTTTTATCTCGAGAGTGTGCTCTCGGACGCGCCGCAAAAAGTGCGCGACCATCTCGGCAAGCTGCGAAGCCAGGTGCGCCTCTCCGAGTCGATCATTACGGGACTCTTGAGCGTGACACGTACAGGCTCGCCACAGCTCAGTACGGTGTCTGTTGCTGAGATCGTGGATGAGCACCTGATTCGCGTTAGTGTACCCAACAGTATTAGAGTGGATCTGGATATCCCGCCCAATTTGCCCGAGCTTCTCGTCGATGCGGTCCAAGTGGGTCAGATTTTGACGAACCTCTTCACCAACGCGGTGCAAGCGATGGAAGGGAAAGAGGGTGTGATGACTGTGCGGGCTCGCGCTGTTGGCGACCGCGTTAGGATCGAAGTCGCCGATACGGGACTGGGAGTTCGTCCGGAAGATCGCGAACGGATCTTCGAGCCGCTCTTCACGACGAAAGCGCGCGGCATCGGCCTTGGCCTCTCGATCTCGCGATCTCTCGCGCGCGCCAATTCTGGGGAGCTGAATTTGAGTTCGCCGTCAGGCCAAGGAGCCGTCATGACGCTCGAGCTGCCGATTGCTGTCGAGTCGAACGCAAACGCCACGCCAATAGTCGACAGCGCGACCAGGGCAGGAGTGTGATGGCAGCGTCCGCCCCCGTTCAGCGTACAGTCCTCGTCGTCGACGACGACCGCGATATCGTTGAAACACTGTGCGATATCTTCGAGCTGCGCGGATGGTGCACGCTGCGCGCCTACGACGGCCAGGACGCGGTGAGGCTCGCGACCGAGAACCAAGTCGATTGGATCGTGATGGACGTGCGCATGCCGCGTCTCAGTGGCGTCGAAGCGTTGCAGGCGATTCGCGAGAAGCTGCCTAACGTGCGCGTCGTGTTGATGACGGCCTTCGCCACGAACGACCTTGCGGCGCGAGCCGAGCGTGCCGGAGCCGCTCGCATCCTGTACAAACCGTTCGAGCCCTCCACGCTTTTCGCGGTCATCGAGTCGGCGGCCTAGCCGCCGCCGGGGGGGGGAGGCGCTTCAGCGGCCAACTGTTTTTAGAGTGTTGTTGTCCGAAATGGGGTCTGACCCCCTTTTCGGGACACACATGGTCCGCTCCCTCCTGCGTGACTTTCAGCATGCCATCCGAGCGCTCTCGCGCCGTCCCGGCTTCGCGCTCGTCGCTCTCACGACGCTTGCGCTAGGCATTGGCGCGAACACAGCGGTCTTCAGCGTCGTCAATGGAATAGTCCTCAGCCGCCTCCCGTTCCGCGAGCCGGACCGCCTTGTGACGTTAGGCGGTTCTTTCATCTCCAACGCGGAGCTGCTCTACCTCCAGGAGAACGCACGACAACTCGCCGACGTGGCGGCGTATAGCCCGGGCTGGGGGATGGCCCTCACGTCGGACGGTGAGCCGATCCAGCTCACGGCCGCGAAAGCCTCCGTGAATCTGCTCGGCATGCTGGGCGTGTCACCCGTGCTCGGTCGCGGATTTCAAAGCGAGGAGTCGACTCCGGGGCGGGATCGAGTCGTGCTTCTGAACCATGGGTTCTGGCGCGATCGCTTCGGTGGCGATTCAGCGATCATCGGACGCTCGATCACTCTGGACGGAAGTCCCTTCACCGTCGTGGGTGTGCTCCCGAGCGACTTTCAGCTGTACAGCCAGTCGGCTGCGCAGCTGTTGATCCCCGTGACAATCGATCCGGCCGCCTGGTATCACAAAGGACAGAATGCGTTAGGCGTGGCTCGCCTGGCTCCTGGTGCGACTGCATCTACGGCGCTGACCGAGCTGCGCTCGCACCTGCCGACGATTCGCGAGGCGAATGGGTTCACAGCGGACTACGGCAACGGCTTCACATTCGTCTCACTGAGTGACTACCTCGTGGGACCGGTTCGCACGATGCTTCTCGTGCTGCTCGGCGCCGTCGGTTTCATCGTCCTCATCGCGTCGGCCAACGTTGGGAACCTGCTGCTCGTGCGCGCTACCGAGCGGCATCGGGAAGTGGCTGTACGCCTCGCCATCGGAGCCAGTCGCGTGCACGTGATCCGTGGAATCGCCGCGGAATCACTGCTGCTCGCGTTAGGTGGCACGCTGATTGGATTTGGACTTGCCGTTGCCGGCGTCGCTGTTCTGCGCCGCCTGCTGCCGGCCGACATGCCGCGCATTTCGGCGGTGCACGTCGATGCGCGGGTGCTTTTCGTGTGTGCGGCCGTCGGTCTGCTCGTGGGCGCGGTCGCGCTCCTACCGGCGCTCATGTCCACACGCGCGAATCCAGGCGAAGCGCTGCGCTCGACGCGCGGTGATCCTTCGTTGCGCAGGGGCGCGCGGCTCCGCGGAGCTCTCGTCAGCACTGAGATTGCTCTCGCGCTTGTACTCGTCGTGGGCGCGGGACTCATGGTGAAGACGCTGTGGCGCCTATCGAGCGTCGACCCTGGTTTCCAATCGGCGCGGGTACTCACGTTTCGTCTGCAGCCGAGCGCTCCGCGATCATCGGGCGAGGCCTACCAGTACTTCACGCGCGCGCTGGATGAAGTCGCGGCATTGCCAGGCGTGCAGTCGACTGGCGGCATTCATCATTTGCCGATGAGCGGGTACAACTGGTGGGCGGACATCGACGTCGAAGGAAGACCGCTCGCCGCCGGCG
>DATBKN010000068.1:0-9676 GCA_036555845.1 Gemmatimonadaceae bacterium
GTACAGCGCCTGTTCCAGGGAATGCCGTGCGCGTTCCTCGTCGCTTTCACCCCAGAGCAGCGCTGCGAGGGTCTCGCGCGACATCCCGCGCGGAGACGCAGCGAGAACGGACAGCAGCGCAAGGCGCAGTCTTTGCGCCGCCGCTCCGGTCACTGGTACGCCGTCGCGGTCGAGACGGAGCGTGCCTAACGTTGTTAGAAAGAGCAAGGGATAGGGGTAGGGGTAGGGATAGGGGTAGAGTGAGCAGGAGTGGGCGCAGAACGGAGGCCAAACCACCTACCCCTACCCCTACGCCTACCCCTAATCTCGGATGTTCTCGAATGTCTGATTCTGTATTCTGTACGCTCGCCAGTCTTTGTAGTCGAAGTGCCACCACTCCGCCTCGAACACGCGGAATCCTTCTCGTTCCATCGCTGCGCGCAGCAGCTCACGCAGCGCGCGCTGCCGAGTGGTGCCGCCGGGATACATCGGATAGGAACGATCGGACATCTCGTCGTAGCCGCCGGGCATGACGACGGCCTTTCCGGTCGCGAGATCGTACAGCGTCAAATCGACGGCGCAGCCGCGGTTGTGCCGCGAGCCTTGCGCGGGATCGGCGACGAATATCTTGCCGGAGAGAGGCGTCGCGTCCCAGAACACTTTGGTCACGTACCACGGCCGGTACCCGTCGTGGATGAGCAGGCCATAACCCCTGGCGGCGAGCGCGCGATGCGCGCGCACGAGCGCCTCGGCGGCTGGACGCTGCAGAAACGCGCGCGCCTGGCTGTACACGGGAGTGCTCAGGAAGTTGTCGCGTGTGGCATAGCGGATGTCGAGCTTGATGCTCGGGTCGAGCGTGATGAGCTCGACGAGATCGCTGGCGCGAAAGTCGCCGATTTCGTTAGGCGGCGACGCGGCGAGAGCCTCGCGCCGCAGCGTTGCTATCGGTTTGACCGGCTTGATACGAAAGACGCCGGCGCCGGCGGTTCCTTCTTCGCCGGGGATATTGCGTCGCGGAAAGACGACATTCGCGGCAATTACTTTTGTCGCCCGGCCGCGCGCGTCGCGCGTGAAAATGAGCTGCTCGCCGGGATACAAACCGCGGTTGGGGAATGCGAAGACGTTTGCGCGCCGCTCACTGAGTGGGTAGTCGAAGAACCACTCGATGAGGGCACGCAGCTGTCCGCCCTGTTCGTAGATGTATAGCGTGTTATGGTCCCAGCCGTACTCGCCAATCAAGCCACGAAAGCGCGCGGGAGCCTCGTTAGGTACGACTCCAGCCGTCACGCGGCCGAAACGCGTTCCTTCGAGCGCGATCGTGTCACGGGTTACGATGACTCGCGCGCCATAATCGAGCGCGTCATCGACGATGAGCGTATCGCCGCTCAGCCAACGCAGACGCGACTGGCCCGCCGCGGCTTCGCGGTGCAGATACAGCGTGGAGTCGTAGCGCACCACGCGCACGGCTCGGTCACCGGCCGTATACAGGCCTTCGGCGCGATCGGCGAGTACACGCGGGATCTCATGCGTGGGATCCGGAACGGTGACCACAGCGCCGCTGCGCTGCGCGCGCAAACCGTCGAGGGCGGCCATCGCTATGCGGCTGGCGACCACGTTGGCGCCGTCTTTCGCGGCAGCGACGATGACGCCAAGCTGCTCGTCAGGCATCACAACGAGCTCCGTCGCGAAACCGTAGATCGCGCCGCCGTGCCTAACTATGCGGCGCCCGGCGTGCTGGCCGACGGCGAAGCCAAGACCAAAACCGGCGCTGGCGCCTCGTGCGTACTGCGGCGTCCACATCGTGTCGAGCGTCGCGCTTTTGACGAGCCGTTCGTCTCTGCGCAGCAGCGCGCGAATGAACTGCGTCATGTCGAGCACCGACGCATACATGCTCCCGGCCGGTGACATCCCGAGCTGGAACTTTGGGGCGTCGAACGTGCGACCGTGTAGCGTCCACATCTGCGCCTGACTGAGGCGGCTTTTCACATCGGCGCTCGGCTCGAACGCGCTGCCGCGCATGTCGATCGGATCCAGCACCGCGCGTTTGACATAACGAACGAACGGCGTCCCGCGCACACGCTCGAGCACGTAGCCGACGACCGCGATCCCGGCGTTGGAGTATTTCGCCGTCGACTCGGGCGGATAGACGAGCGCGGTGCGATTGAGACTCGCGACCGTCGCGCCTAACGAAGGCCCGGTTGTATCGAAGTAGTTGCCGACGGGCGGCTCGCGCACCAACCCGGCGCGGTGCGACATCAACTGCCGCAATGTTATTGGCTTGCCGTACTGATTGCGTGGGCGGAACGTCGTGACGTAGCGGCTGACATCTGCGTCGAGCGACAAGCTGCCGCGTTCGACGAGCTGCATCACGGCGAGATCTGTGAAGAGCTTGGAGACGGATCCCACTCGATAGACGGTTTCCGCTGTCGCGCGCACTCGCTTCGCCGAGTCGGCCCAACCGAATCCGCGCGCCCATACAACGCGCTGGCTATCGACCAACGCGATCGACAGCGCCGGAATGCCTTTATCGCGCATTTCATGCACGATCATGTCTCCCAGCAGATCGGCGACGAGCATGTAGCGCCGATCCGGCTCGACGGCCGGCTGCGCTTGAATGACTCGCGTCAGCCCGATCGTGCCGGCGATGAGCGCGCAGAACCGCATAGGGCCTCCCTTAGTTCGCGGCTACTGGCGCGACGGCCGTGGCGCGCCGGCGGCGCCAGATGAGGTACGCGGGAGCGCCTAACGCCACGATGAGAAGCCCAAACGCCACGTCGCGCGGCTGCGTGATCACCGTGTTGAGCACGATGACGGCGGCAGAGAGCGCGAAGACGATCGGCGTCACCGGATAACCGGGCACGCGGAAGGGACGCGCGGCATCGGGCCGCTTGCGGCGCAGAGCGATCACGGCAAGCGCCCCCACACCGTAGAACATCCAGCCGACGAAAATGACGTAGGTCAGCAGCTGCTGGAATGTCCCTGTATAGGCGAGCACCATCGCCCACACCGTGCTCACGACGATTGCAAACGCCGGAGTGCCGTAGCGTGGATGCACCTCCGCGAGCTTGCTGAAGAACAGTCCATCGCGAGCCATCGTGTAATACACGCGGGGCGCCGTGATCACGATCGACAGCGCGGCGCTGAACATGGAGATCATGATGGCCCCGGCGACGAGCCGTCCAGCCGTCGGTCCCACCACCGTCGTGACGGCCTCGGCGGCGACGCGCTCTGATGCGGCGACGCGGGCTCCACCTAACGCCGCAACGTAGGCGATGTTGGCCAGCACGTAGAGGCCAATCAGAATGAGCGTGCCGGTGAGCAGCGCGCGAGGAAAGGCGCGCTGCGGGTCCAGCGCTTCGCCGGCCGCGAACGTCGTGTATTGCCAGCCCTCGTACGCCCAGAGCACCGCGATCATCGCGACGCCAGCTCCTGCCATGAACGACGGCGCCGTGGCGCCCGGCGTTGCATCGGCCGCGGCGCCCCCGTTACCTAACGCGATCAGCAGGCCGCTCATGACGATGATGGCGGTGACTTTGATCCCCGTGGCGACGTTTTGCAGGTTCGCGCTCTTGCGCGTGCCGAGGACGTTGATCGTCCCGAGCACCGCGATCACGCCGACCGAGAAGAGCTTCTTTCCCAGCGGACCTAACGCCACGAACTCACCGAAGTAGTTGGCTGCGGCCGCGGCTAACGTCGCGACGCTTCCGGTCGCAAGCACGAGCAAGAGCGTCCATCCATAAAGGAAGGCGGTGAAAGGACCAAAAGCGTCGCGCAAATACGAGTAGAGGCCGCCGGAGCCGCCGTCCATCGCACCCAGCTCTCCGTACGTGAGAGCGCCGAGCAGCGAGAGGATGCCGCCAACCACCCAAATGGATAAAGCGAGGCTCATCGAGCCGCCGCTCGATCGCAGCACCACTGCGGGCACGATGAAGATTCCGGAGCCGATCACCAAGCCGATCGTGAGCAGCGTCAGATCGAGCGTGCCTAACGTGCGGCGCAAGCCATCAGTCATCTGGTATCCTGGGCCGAGAGCGACTACGGGCGGAACCTCGCCGAACACGATACGCCACGCACCGCACGGGCGCGAGGACCGCAGCCACAGCGCGACTGAACCGCTATAGGCCCGCGAGGTCCTCGCGCGTATCTACGTCCTTCGGCATGTCCGCATCGACAGGAACCAGTCTCACGCGACCCGGATCGCTCTCGATTATCGCGCGCGCGCCGCGATCTCCTGCTAACAACTTCAATTCCGGAAAGACGCTGGCGTTGAACAGGACGGGATGGCCACGCTCGCCACGATAGACCGGTGCGACGATTTCAGCCTTCGCGGTCCGCCACTCGCGCACCAGCGATTCCACAACCGAACGCGCAATTGTCGGCTCATCAGCCAGCGCGATGATCACGGCCTCGGTCGCGGCGTCGAGGGCATCCAATCCCGCGAGCAGGCTGCGACTCATACCAGCGTCGGAATGCTCGTTGATCACAACGCGCGCCCGACTTCCTGCGAGAGCGTCGGCGAAACCGGTGGCAGGAGCGGGTGCAACAACCAGAACGTCGCTCACTTCGGGAACACTGACGGCATCGACCACGTGCCTGACGAGAGCTTTCCCCTTGTGCTTTGCGAGCGGCTTGGCAGAGCCGAAGCGTCGCGCGAGACCGGCCGCCAGCACGATTGCGCTGATCACGACCTAACGCTCATCGCCGCTCTTGCGGCGATCGAGTTGCATGAGCCCAGTGTGCAACACGGTGAGTGGCAGACGCACGCATTGCACGCGCGCTTGCGGAATGTCGGCCTGGAGCGACCGGATGAGATCTTCCACGGTCACCGTCTCTATGTCGTCGAGTCGGGCTCCTTGCACCAGCTCCGTGAGAATGGACGCCGAAGCGACGCAGATGGCGCATGCGTTTGCGGCGAAGCGCGCCTCGCGCACCGTGTCTCCCTCGATGCGCAGCTCGATCTTCACGCGATCCCCGCAGAGCGGGTTGACGCCTTCCTGCGACATCGTCGGCTCCACGAGCGTACCGCGATTGCGCGGCCGGCGAAAATGCTCCAGAACGACGGGACTGTACGCGGAGCTCACTCTTCCAGCACCTCGCCGCGCCGCGCGCCGCTGCGGTATGGCGGAAAACGAAACTGCATGTCACGAGTCAGCAGACCGCCGTGACCGAACTCGGCGAGGGACTCGTTCGTTAGGTGATCCCCCGTGAGCAGCTTTGGCATCAGCAGATCGAACACGGAGGCCTGAGAAAAGAGTCCGCATGACGGCAGCCCGACAATCGTGCGTTCGGGCCCGCCGTCGGCTGACCTGGCGTACCCGATCCAGAGCAAACTCCCGGGATGCGCCGGCATCCCCTGCCGCTCGATGCGAGCGCCGATCTGGTTCAGCGCGTCGTACATCGGGTCCAGCGGATCCATCGGCCGCGAGCCGGCCACAATCAGCAACTGCGCACCCTGCTCCATCTGGGCGCGAAGCGCGCCGGCGAGATCGCTGCTCTCCGGCGAAACGAAGCGCGGCGCCAGCAACGTGGAACCGAACCAGCCGAGCTTTTCGGCGAGGACGGCATGCGCGCGAGCCATGGCGCGTTCACCTAACGACTCCTGGATGACCGCGCCGACGCTGTATGGCACGAAGCGGCGCACGTGGACGGCGCCTTCGCGCGAGCGCGCGATTCGTTCGGCGCTCGCCAGGACGTCTTCGGGGATTGCAAATGGAATGATCTTACCTCGCGCGACTGTCTCCTTCTGTTCGACGACCTGCCCATCGAAGAGCGTGTACAGCGCGATGCCGGCGAGCGCGTTGACTTCGCGCAGCGCGTCGATGTCGACACGAACAACGCCGCGCACGGCGGCGACGAGCGGCCAGTGACCCGCCGTCATCGCCCCGACTTCTACGTCGCGGCCGGCGACGGCACGGGCGAGACGCCCGCCGGCCTCGAATTCGTGCACGTCGCCTGGCTCGAGAACAACGGTGTGCAGCTCGCTCCAGTCGTTTGTGCGCAGCCGGTCGACGATCTGGCTCGTTAGGCGAGAACCTTTGGGGGCGACGACCCTGCCTGACCCATCGCGCACATCCTGCGCCAGGACCAACTCCGGCGCCTCGTCCGATGCCAGCTCACTTCGCGTCAGGCGATGCGCTTTCACGCGGGCGCACCGGCGTCTCCGCGCCGGCGCTCTCGCATCGCTCCGCCGGGCCGAGCGCGCAGCACCGCCAACGCCTCAGCCAGCACGCTCAGCGCGATCTCCGACGCACTGCGGGCACCGATGTCGAGACCAACGGGAACGCGCACCCGCTGCAGCTGCTCCGGCGGCACGCCTTCGGCGGCGAGGAATTCCAGCATCGCCTGACCGCGCCGCGCGCTGCCCAGGAGACCGACATACGCCGCGTCGCTCGCGAGCACGGCCTTGAGCACCGGAAGGTCGTATTTGTAATCGTGTGAAAGCAGCACGACGAGCGAGGACGGGCCTAACGCCAGTTGCTCGGCGAGTTCCGAGGGCATACCGACGCGAATCTCGTCAGCTTCCGGGAATCGTTCCTTCGTCGCGAAGAGCTCACGTCCATCGATGACGCACGTCCGCAGGCCGATCGTGTGCGCAAGCCGCACGAGCGGCATTGCGACGTGCGTCGCGCCGAAGATGACCAGCGTTGTGGCCGGCGCATGCAACTCGAAGTACCAGCGATGCTCGACGCCGTCGACCGTGACGCTCTGCGTTCCTGACTCGCCGCGCGCGAGGACGGCTCGGGCAGCGACTGCCGCGGCCGCATCGAGCGCTGGCAAGCCGAGAGTTCCGCGCGTCGTGCCGGCGCGCTCGGAGTAGACGAGCCTCTCACGGCGGCTCTCACCATCGAGTGGAACGATGATGACGGCACGATCTCCGCTATCGAGCGCGCTGTTGACGGTGCGCATCGCCGCGGCGATGGGATCGTCCTGCGCCGCGGCGACGTACGGCTCGATGAGCACGTCGACGGAGCCACCGCACGTCATCCCGAGCGCCCATGCGTCCTCATCACCTAACGCCATGCTCAGAACCGCCGGCCGGTTCTGCGCGATCACGTCCGCGGCTTCTTCGATTACGCGCGCGTCGACGCAGCCGCCGATCGTCACCGAGCCGAGGATGCGTCCGGATTCGTCGACCCACATCTTGGCGCCAGCCTCTTTGGGCGTCGTCCCTTGTGTGGCGATGAGCGTCGCCACGGCAGCGCGACCTTTGTCAGGCAGATCGAATCGGTCAGCCATATCGTTTACAACACTAGGTGACGCGCGAGGGCCTGCAAGCTCTCGACGTTATGCGCGCTCGCGAGTACGTCGACGTGCGGCATTGCCGCGCGCATGGCGCGTGTTTCCGGCGAGAAATCCGGACTTCCCATCAGCGGGTTGAGCCAGACCACGCGGCCCGCCCGGCGCGCGATGCGCGTCAGCGCTTCGTCTACCATGCGCGGTTCGCCGGTGTCCCACCCATCGCTCAGCACGAGCACAACGGTGCGACTGTCGAGCAGCTCGGGCCAGCCGTCAGCGAAGGCTGCGAGCGCCTCCCCAATCTTGGTGCCCCCGGAAAAGTCGCGCACGTGCTCTCCCATAGCGCCGAGCGCCTGTGCATACGACGCACGCCGAAAGAACGGCGTGACGCGCGTTAGGCGTGTGCTGAACACGAATGTCTCGACGCGCGCGAATGCGTTCTGCAAGGCGTGCACGAAGCGAAGCAGCAGCCGCGCGTACAGCTCCATGGATCCGGATACATCACACAACACGACCAGTCGCGTGCGCCGGATGATCCGCTCGCGCCGCGCGAGAATGGCGGCGTCGCCACCCGTCCGGAGGAGCGAGCGCATCGTGCGGCGCAGGTCGATGCGCCGCCCGCGGGGACGTGCGCGCCAGCGGCGGCTGGGTTTGAGCGCCATGCGTCGCGCTATCCGGCGAGCCAACCGGTCGATGTCCTCCTGGTCGCCGGCTGCCAAATTCACGAGATCACGCTGCGCGGACGCTTCCAGCGTGCTCGCCTGACGCACCTGCACGACCTCGTCTGAACTCTCGCCTTTGCGCATCCAGTTCTCGAGCGATACGCGCGACGTCTGCGACTCCGCGTTAGGTGGACGCGTGCTGCGCACGTGCGAGCGGCCCGGAACAGCATCGGGGCCGCTGCGTGTGTGCCAAAACGCATCGAAGAGGTCGTCGAAGATAGCGAGATCCTGGTGGCTCGTGGTGAGCACTGCGCGCAACGCATTCCGTACGTCTTCACGGTCGCTCACATCGACGGCGACGACGGCGCGAACGGCGTCGAGGCTCTCGGCCGCCGTCACCGGCACGCCCCGCGCGCGCAACACACGACAAAACGCAACGACACTGCGGACGAGACTGCTGCTCATGCAACGAGGCCGATCATCTCGGAGAGCTTCCCCTGATCCAGCTGCTCGCCAACGCGACGCAGGTCGGCTTCGTCTTTGAGGACACAGCCTAACGTCTCTCGCACGAGTTCCTGGTCGAGATGGTCGGCGTGCAGCGCGACGAGCGCCATCGCCCAGTCGAGCGTCTCCGAGAGGCCCGGTGACTTGACCAGCGAAATGCGCCGCAGCGTCTGCATGAACGCCGAGATCTCACGAGCGAGCTGCTCGTTCGCTTCGGGCACCTTCGTACGCACGATGCGCAGCTCTTTCTCGAGCGTTGGATAGTCGATCCATAAATAGAGGCAGCGCCGCCTCAGCGCTTCCGACAGTTCGCGCGAACGATTCGACGTAAGAACGACGAGCGGTTTGACCTCGGCGCGAATTGTTCCAAGCTCGGGAATCGTTACCTGGAAGTCGGAGAGGATCTCGAGCAGAAAGGCTTCGAATTCTTCATCGCTGCGATCGACTTCATCGATGAGCAGCACGGGCGGCTTTCCTTTGTGCGCGATCGCGGCCAATAGCGGCCGCTTGAGCAGGAAGCGATCACTGAAGAGCGACGCCTCCGTCGCGTTAGGGTCGTCGCCGTGCGCTTCGTGCAGCTTGATGTGGAGCAGCTGACGCGGGTAGTTCCATTCGTACAGCGCCGTTGTGGCGTCGAGACCCTCGTAACATTGCAGGCGGATCAGATCGGTGTCGCGGACGCGCGCGAGGACCTTGGCGATGTCTGTCTTGCCCACACCGGGATGCCCTTCGACAAGCAGCGGCTTGCCGAGCGTGGAGGCGAGGAAGACCGCCGTCGCGATCGAACGATCGGTGACGTACGACTCGCTCTCCATGACTTCCTGAATGCGCCGGATCTCTTCTTTCAGAACGACCTCCCTCCGAGCATCCAAGGGTGCTGGCGCAGCGGGCGCGTTGTGTAAACGACGTGTAACGGAATCTCTATTCGAATGTAACGGTCGGAGCACTCGTTACAATTCGCGCGAATTCAGTAACCAACCGCCGACAGCCCATGCGCCCTCGCCTTGCTCAACTCTTCGACGCGGCCCGTGGCTGCGCCAGTGTTGTCCTCCTGCTCAGCGTCACATCCGCCGGGCTGATCGCGCAGCAGGCGGCGGCGAGCCCGGCGCCACAGGCGGCAAAGCCGTGGTATGAGCGGATTTCGCTGCGCGGCTACACGCAGGTTCGCTACAACCGCCTGCTGGAGACGAACCCGAACCTCACCTGTGCGCAGTGCGACAGGTCGATTGGGAACGCGGGCGGCATCTCGATCCGGCGGGCGCGCCTAACGTTCAGCGGCGATCTTGGCGATCGCG
>DATBKN010000069.1:0-2071 GCA_036555845.1 Gemmatimonadaceae bacterium
CGTCGTTTGCACGTTAGGCGGCGTCGGGGGAGACTGCTCCGCCGCGGCCGGATTCACAGCCGCAACGAACATGACTCCCGTCAATAATCCACGACGCACGTCGCTCACGATTCTCATGTCGTATTGGACAGTATCAACCGATTCCAGGGCTGCTTCGCCTGACGCGACCTGCCAACGTATTCACACACGAAGGTAAACTCGCCGGCGGTATAAGGTCCACAACAGGCCGATCCAGAGGAGGACGAAAGTCACTGCGAACAGCAACGATGCATTACGTGGCGCCAGCCAGCTCGCGAATGCGCTTTCATATATCACTCGTTGTATCGAAACGGTCTCTCCGCGAAACGGCACCTGGATCACCGAATAGATGAGACGCGCCATCATCCCCGAACCGATGAAGGCGAGCAGCGGATTCACGCCGAAAACGGCGAACGGCGTGGTCCACCAGCGCAGCCCCATCATGTCGATCAGCCATGCGCACGTGGCTAGCGCAGCAGCAGCCATGCCAGCGGTGAACAGAACGTACGAGCTCGTCCAAATGTTCTTGTTAATTGGAAAGACCCAATGCCACATCAGCCCAGCCACCATGAGTAAGCACCCCGCGGCAAAGAGGCCAGTGAGCCGCTCGGCGAGGGGGCGCTGGGTGCTGCCTAACCAGCGACCCGCGAGCACACCGAGCATGGTCGTTCCGATGGCGGGTATCGTAGAGAGAAGTCCCTCTGGATCCCACGTTTTCGACTGGCGCCAGAGGTGGGATCCGAAGACGCTGCGGTCGATCCAGGCCGCGAGTGACGCGGACGGTTCGTCGATGAGCGCGCGACCCGTGACCGTTTGCCCGGGAACAGGGACCAAAGTCATCGCGGCCCAGTAGCCGAGCAGCAAGGCGGCGATTATCACGAGCTGCTGCCTAACAGTGGTGCGCAGCGTGAGTAATGCAGCGCAGATGTAACAGACGCCGATACGCTGCAACACTCCGGGAAAGCGCGCGCCCGTTATGCGCTCGAGCGGAAAGAACGGGAAGGTGTTGAGCAGGATCCCGAAGAGGACGATGAGCGTCCCACGCAGGAGGATCTGCCTAACAAGCTGAGCGTCGGCGATGCCGCGCTCGCGCCGAGCTGCCGTGGCGAGGTGCGTGGTGATTCCGACGATGAAAAGGAAGAACGGAAAGATGAGGTCGGTTGGCGTCCAGCCGTGCCAAGGGGCGTGCTCGAGCGGCTCGTAGATTGCACTCCAACTGCCGGGGTTGTTGACGAGCAGCATGGCGGCGACGGTGATCCCTCGAAAGACATCGAGAGCGAGAAGACGCTCGCGGGGTGCGGTAATCGAGGCCATGCGCCGACGAACATAACGGTTCGGCCTGCTTGCGCGCTGGCAGATTTGGTGTTGCTATCGGGGGCACAGAGGTTCGGCAATGCAGCGCGGACGACGACTGGAGAGCGACGATGCGACGATTCTCAACGGTCAAGGAAGGCGTGATCACAGGTGCGATTGGTGCGACGGCGGTTGCCATCTGGTTCCTTGTCGTCGACCTCGTCAGCGGGCAGGCGTTGCACACGCCCGCGGCGCTCGGCGAGGCTGTGAGCGCGATTTTCGGTCCGACGGAGGGAGAGTCGATCTTCCGACACGTCGCGCTTTACACGGTCTTTCACTATCTGATGTTCGCGCTGATCGGTCTCTTGGCGGCGTGGGTGATGCGCGCGTCGGAGCGGGAGCCATCTGTGCTCCTCGCGTTGTTTATCCTGTTCGTCGCGTTCGAGGTCGGCTTCTACGGCTTGACCTATGTCCTCTCGCTATCGCCTAACTTCGGCAGCCTGGCCTGGTATCAGGTCGGGGCGGCGAACTTGGTCGCGGCGGCACTGATGGGCGCGTATCTGCTCAAGAGGCATCCGTCGGCGGCGAGAAATCTGTCGGATACGCTCGCGGCGCGAGTGTAGTGTGATAGGAGTAGGGGTAGGGGTAGGCCCTACCCCTACCCCTACCCCTACCCCTATACCTAGCCCATTGTGATTCGTTAGGCCGAGATCTTCGAAAAGAGGAACATCAGTCCCATCAACGTCGCCATCGCGATCAG
>DATBKN010000070.1:0-16698 GCA_036555845.1 Gemmatimonadaceae bacterium
CACGTCTCGGCGCACAAATTCCGAGCTCCAGCCGAGGTGACCGTCCTGAAAGCCTGACGAGTAGTACGACACGACCGCGATCAGGCCGTCCAACGATCGCACGCTGTCTGCCATCGCCAGCGATCTCGTGTAACCGGAATCAAGCCACGAGCGATACGACGGATTGAGTGGGTCGACCGGGCCGGGATGGTTCTGCAGGATCGTCTCGCGAATCGCGTGCAGATCCTGTTTCGCGAGCTCGACCCATGATCGCACCTGCCCTTCGGCCGACCGAGCGAGAACTGCGACCGAGGCACCGAGAACGAACACAATGGCCTGCATCGTCCGTCTGCTCATTGGTACCCCCTGACGGTGAGTGGTCGTGCGCCGCGATTTCGACAGTATCTCTGAACTGAATGTTTGCGTGCCCACGCCTCGCGAAACGTCAGAATGCTGTTATGACGAAACCCAGTCGTCTGGCTGGCGGTACGTTGGTCGCACAGTGACGAAGATCAGTTGCCCGCGACCGCTGTGCCGCACGAACAGCTTACGGTGAGAACGATCATGATCCGCACTCGCATTTCCATAACGACGCTTGTTGCGATGGCCTGCGCGAACGCGAATTCCATTGGAGCGCAGGGGCTGAACGCGCGCGAAGCGCTTGGTCTGACCGGACCGCGGCCAGTCATCACGATCCTCGGCACGTATCACTGGGCTAATCCGAACCGCGATGCCGTGAAGAGCACGTACGACGATCCGCGATCGCCAAAGCGGCAAACAGAAGTCCGGCAGCTGATCGACAAGCTCAAGGCATTCAAACCGACGAAGATCGCGGTCGAACAACCGTATGGGTCGACCGAGATCCAAGAGCGCTACGCGCGCTACGTCAAAGGCGAGTACGAACTCGGCGCGAGTGAGACAGACCAAGTCGCGCTGCGTCTCGCGAAAGAACTCGGGCACGCGACCGTCTATCCGTTCGACTTCAAGCTCCCGATGGATCTCGACGGCGTCATGAAATCAGCCGCCCTGGCTGGTCAAAACGACAAGCTCGAAGCGGTCCAGCGAGCGCTCGCAGCGGTCACGAAGTGGCAGGCAGCTCAGGCGTCGATGACGATCCTCCAGGCGTTGCGCGAGCATAACGATCCGGCGCTGCTGCGACAGAATCAGGCGTTCTACACGTACATGGCGGAGATCGGCAGAGACTCGAACTACGTTGGGGCAGACGAGATGACGCGTTGGTACCAACGTAACCTCAAGATGGCGACAAACCTCGTGCGCATCGCGTCCTCACCGAACGATCGCGTGCTCGTGCTTGTCGGCTCCGGGCATGCGTATTGGCTGACCGAGATTTTGGCGACGTCACCGTCCGTAACCGTTGAACCGTCGATAACCTATTTGCGTTAGGTGGCCCGCATGGACGCGCTCGGGTCGGATCTCAAATTTGCGCTGCGGGCGATGCGGCGCCGGCCGGCGTTCGCACTCACGGCGATACTCAGTCTCACGATCGCGATCGCGGCCACCACGTCGGTCTTCAGCCTCGTCAACGCCGCCCTTTTCAAAGATGTTCCCGGCGTTAGGCGCCCCGAGCGCCTCGTCGAGATCAGCCGCAGCGTGGGTGGCGAATGGACTGACGTCACATACCAGATCTACCGCACGCTTGCAGCCGACGATCGCACGCTGAACGACCTCGCGGCCTTCGCTCTCGCCCCAGCCTCCATCAGCGTCGGCAACGAACCCTCGGTGCGTAATGCGTTCGCCGTCAACGCGCGCTATTTCGAGATGTTAGGCGTGCAACCCGCGCGCGGACGCATCTTTGCGCGCAATGAAGCCGACTATCCCGCGACCGCGCCAGTCGCGCTCATCTCGCACGACGTCTGGCAGCGCGAGCTTTCCGGAGCGGAGGACGTCATCGGCCGTAGCGTGCGCGTAAACGGCGTTCCCGTCGAGATCATCGGCGTATTACCGGCTGGTTTCGCCGGACATCACACCGGCTTGCTCATCGATGTGTTCGTCCCGTTAGGCCTCCGTATTCCCGGCATGGCGAATCCGAGCGGCTTCGAATCGCCAAACGGATCCTCTTTGGAATTACTCGGTCGACTGCGCGAAGGCGTGTCACCACAGCGGGCGCTGCGCGATCTCACAGTCGCCGCCGATCGCACCGCGCGTCTCAATGGCGAGGCGACGGCGGCACATCCCTACGTGCTCAACGTCGATGCCTGGGGGCCACTGCCGGGCCCCCTTCGGCCAGCCGTCGCGACCTTCCTGTCGCTGCTGTTGGCGTTGGTCGCGCTCGCACTCTTCATGGCCTGCGTCAACGTCTCCACGGTACTCCTGGCCAGGAGCGCCGAACGGCAGCGCGAGCTGGCCGTGCGTCGCGCGATCGGCGCCAGCCAGGGACGAATCGTTAGGCAGATCTTGAGCGAAGTCGCGGTGCTTTTTGCCGTCGCAGGTGCCATTGCCATCATCGTGTCCGTCTGGGCAAGCGCTGCTCTCTCCGGGTTCACGCCACCGGTGCCGATTCCGGGCAGAGTCGGCGTTGACTTCGCTGTCGACTTCCGCGTGCTCATGTTCGCCGTCGCGCTTACCATGGGGACCTGCCTCGCGTTCAGTCTCCTCCCCGCGTTCCAGGCCAGCCGCGGCCAACTGGTTCAGTCATTACGAGAAGGGAGCGCCACGGAGACGCGCGCCCGAGCACGTCTGCGTGCCGCACTCGTCGGCGTGCAGGTTGCCGTGACGAGTGTCCTGCTGTGCGCCACACTGCTCTTCGCGCGCGCGCTCACGGCCTCGCGCGCCGTGAAACCAGGATGGAACGCGGAACGCGTCTGGGTGGCGCAGCTCAACATGGAGCTGAACGGCACGTCGCGTGCACGCGGTGCCGAGCTGCAGCGACAACTGCTCGAACGATTGCGTGCGCTTCCCTCTGTCGAAAGCGCCGCGCTCGCCGTCAAGCTGCCGATCGGTGGACGGTCCTCGTTAGGTCTCGTGAACGCGCCCGGGGTGCAACCGCCGGCGGGCGCGTTGCCCGGATTCGACGCCGCATTCAATCGCGTGAGTCCAGACTACTTCAAGACGATGCAGATTCCGCTGCTCCGCGGCCGCGACTTTCTGGCGAGCGATGTGAGCGGCGCGGAACCAGTCGCGATCGTGGGCGAGAGCATGGCGCGTCGCATTTGGGGCGACAAAGATCCAGTCGGTGCGACGTTCTATGCTGGCAGCGGCCAGTATCGCAGTGATTTCACTGTCGTGGGCGTCGCGCGCGATGCGCAGCTTACCGCGCCCGGTCGTGCGCCGAGCAGCATCTATTACATCCCGCTGCCGCAGATGTACAATCCCGACGCAGCGCTGCACGTGCGCGCACGCGCAGGATTCGAAGACGTGGTTGCTTCAGCGGCTCGCGCCACCGTGCGCGAGGTGGACGCGTCGCTCCCCGTCCCCGCGCTGCGCCCCATGAGCGAAGTGTTAGGCATCTATTTCCTGCCGCAGCGGCTGGCAGCGGCGGTCGCCGCGACTATGGGGCTCTTCGGAGTACTCCTTGCCACGGTCGGCATCTACGGCGTCACTGCGTTTATTGTATCGCGCCGAGCGCGTGAACTTGCCATTCGGGCAGCGTTAGGCGCCTCACCGAGCCGCGTTGCGCGGCTCGTGATCTGGCAGGGAGGACGCGCTCCGCTGCTCGGGATGATCGTCGGTCTCGCAATCGCGTTCGCCGTTTCCCTCTTCATCGGCAAGGTGGTCATCGGCGTGAGACCCGGCGATCCCGTTGTCTTTATAGCCATCCCTGCGGCGTTAGCTGCCGTGGCGCTCGGCGCCATGCTCACACCGCTGCGCGCGCTCGTACGCTCCTCTCCGATGGCGCGCCTGCGCGAGGACTAGCCGCACTATGGCGGCGCCGCATAGCGTCGCTGGATCGCCTCACGAATGCGCGCACGGCTCTCCTCGGGCGAGAGCGAGCCGTCGGCTTCGACCTCGGCCGCCTCCTTCGCCAGCGCTTCGTCCTTGATGCTCTCGAGAAACCAGCCGGATACGTCGTGCTCTTTCAGATGGTGGCTCCAGGTGTCGTCGTCCACGCCGTCGGCCATTTGCATGAAAAGACCGAGGTTCTGCGCGCGAAGATTGAGCCGGCGATCGGGACCTCGGAAATAGAAGCTCTTGTCTTCACCCAGCTCGCCGGTCGCGTACTTGCGCTGATGCCTCCTTCGCTCGGCCTTCGGCTCGGCTGCTTCAAAGCTCACGGGCTCGGCACCGAGTCGAACGAGCCAGGCGTTGTTGACTTTGCCGTTAGGCACGCTCAGTGGGATGCGCACGTTGTCGCTGCCGCGCGCCTGGGCAAAGGCATCGATCGTTGCTTGCGGCTCCTTTCCGACGACGATCACCGTATCGACGAGATTCAGCACCGACGGCGCAACGTCATCGGGATGAACTGTGACAAGCACGGTGTTCCTGAGTTGTGCCGGCAGCGGCGCTTCCGACGGCTGCCACTTCGACGGCAACAGATGATGCGCCTCATCGATCACGATCCAATGCGGGCGCCCGGTCGCGGCTCGCAGCTCGAGCAACCGCGCGAGCAGCCGCTGCAGGAAAGCCGGGCGGTCCTCGAGCCGCATGTCCAACAGCGTCAGCACGGCGTTATGCGACGACCGGTCGAGTAGTTGCAGCGCATCGCCCGCGAGCGTCTTCGCGTCTCCACCACGCAGAGCGACGGCACCAGGGAACTCATTGTAGTCGCCTTCCGGATCGACAACGCAGAGCTGATACGCTGCATCGCACAGTCGCTCGAGCAACGCCGTAACAATGGTGGACTTGCCGCTGCCAGATGGGCCGGCGACCAGAATGACTCCGCCATACGCCGGTATGCGAACGGCCTCGCCGGTGGCGGTGCCGATAACTAGATCGTGGCGCGTTAGGCGATCTCTCAGATCCGCCAGGTCCGCGTCGATCAGTCGATCGATCAGTTCCACGACGCCGGCCCCGTGATCCGACGGTGTGACCCAATCGACGCGCGCTTTTACGCTGTCCAGCGCGTTGGCGACGGCGACACCGCATTCACATGCGGCCAGTAGCGCATGATCGTTCTCCGCGTCACCGATGCCTACCGCGTTATGCAGAGACAACTTGAGCTCATCGAGCGCGGTCTTGAGGCCCACCGCCTTGTTCAAGCCGGACGGCAGCACCATGACGGCGCCCTTGTTGAAAATGACTTGAAGGTCAAGGCCCATCCTGCGAATGACGTCGTGAACGATCGGATCATTCGGCTCCCAGGTGGCCACGATGATTCGGCCGACTGAAAGCGGCGTGACGCCGCGCTCCCTCAGCGCACGGATGAAGTCCTCCGGCGGGGCAGCGGCCAGCGCTCGCTCCTCGCGTGTCGCCGGGTCGTACAGCAGAGCGCCGTTCTCGGCGACTATCCGATCGAATACCTGGAGGTTCGGAAAGACCTGCATGAGGTCGTCGAGCTTGCGACCGGTGACGAGCAGCAGTTTGCGGCCCGAAGCACGGACACGTTCGAGCGCGGCGACAGTGGCGTCGTCTACGCGGCCGTGGTGCGCGATTGTGCCGTCGTAATCGCAGACGAGTGCGAGATAACGCATCGAAAAAGGCCCACTCAGGTCGACCGCGCGCTTCTCACCGCAAGCCCCGCACCGTCAGCCAAGAAGCCGGTCGCTGTCGAGGCCGGTCGCGCCTAACGGTGAGATTGCACGTTCGAGTTCGAGCCGGAACCGTGTAGTGACTCGCACACGGCCGGACCGTGACATTGCGCTGGAACCTTGAGCGGCCCGCGCATGAAGCGTGGGCTTCTCTCGAGAGGGTCTCATGCACGTGGATCGAACAATACTGCACGTGGCGGTTACCGCACTGCTCGTTCCGGCTTTCAGCGCCTGCGGCGACGGCGCACTGACCGCAGCGATTGCAGACGAACGACTACCTAACGAGCCCGGGATTGTCTTGCACGAAACAACGCCGGGGAATCCGGTGCCCTTCGCACCGCTTCCGGCGTCGGCGGCCTGTATTGCCGGCGGGGACGCTGAGCAGATCCTCCTTCCAGCCGGCTACGTGGCGTCGGTCGTCGCGCGCGAAGGCGCCGGATATCCGGACCTCGCGGATATGAATACTGTCAACGAAACGGGGCCGAGAACGGGGCGCTTTCTCTATCGGACGCACGAGATCGGGAGCAATGGCGCCGTCTCCGTGACGGACCTCCTCACGGGCCTAACGAGGATCGTCGCGCAGCGTGCCGACTGGGAGCGCTTGGACGGCATCGCGTGGACCCCGTGGGGAACCATTATCGCTGCCGAGGAGGCGACAACGTCTGCGGCGAAAGACCCGACACTGCCTAACGCGGTCGGCGGTCACGTCTACGAAATCGATCCCGCAACGGGTAACGCCGCGTTGCGAGCGGCGCTTGGTGCCAGGTCCCATGAAGGAATACGCTTCGACAAGCGGGGCAATGTCTATGGAATCTCGGAAACGTCGCCGGGATTCATCTTCAAATTCGTCCCCGATCACCGTAACGATCTCAGCTCGGGCCAGTTGTTCGCGCTCAAGATCGTCACCGATCTGGGCAACAGCACCGGATGGGGCGCGTGGATCGCGCTTGATCGTAACGCCGTTGTGCTCGATGCGCAGGCGGAAGCCGTCGCGAAAGGCGCGACTGGTTACAGTCGCCCGGAAGATGTTGAGATTGGTACCAGCACCGGCGATGACCGTCGCGGCAACAGCACCCTTTTCGTCGCGATCACTGGAGAGGATCGAGTGCTCGCGATCAACCTGGCTCCGGGCAGCGGTAAAGACGGGCAAGTGTTCGTCAGCGACTATGTGAAGGATGGAGTCAACGCGCCCTCCGATTTTGATTCGCCGGACAACCTTGCGCTGGACAGAGCCGGCAACCTCTACATTTCAGAGGATCCCGGCGGGAACGCTGCTGGCGGCAAGACGTTAGGCGACGATGTCTGGTTCGCCCCATTCAATCAGGGGAGCGCGGGCCAGTCCCTTCCGATCCAGCGCTTCCTCACGATCACCGATTGCGACGCGGAGCCAACGGGCATTTACCTCAGCCCGTCAGGCAGGTCGCTCTTCGTGAACGTTCAGCATCGCGGTGGCGCTGATCCTCGCGATCTCTCGTATGCGATCTGGAGACTGGACAACATCAACTTCAACGCTGCTGCGAAGTAGTTGATGTGTGCCGCATTTGAGGGGCGTCGCTTCGCGGCGCCCCTTTTTGCGCGCTGCCCGTGCTCGCCGCGAGCGAGCCGTGGTATTTCACGGCCATTGTGGCCACGGTCGCATTGGACATCGCCGCCGTAATGTCCCGCGGCGAATCGGAGTCAACGATTGGAAACTCGCAGCATCGCGCCGCGCGGCTGCGCCGCCCGGGGTCCGCAGATGCACCGGACTCGGGAGCCAGTGCAGCAACCCAGCCCAGCGCTCGTTAGGTCCAGTTGTCAGGTCTTAACTCGAGAGTTCCATCCGGCGTCGACCATCACGTTATGCTGTCGAGTTTGATCTCTGGAAAAGACGGGAACAAGTTGCCGTTAGGCACGGCTCAGCATGTCAGCGGCCGACGCGGACTCGGGTGTGGCGGTATACAGCACAGCAGCGTGCCGCGAGCCTCGTTAGGTCAAATGCGGAAGCGTCGACACAGGCGTCAGTGACGGCTGACTGCGCTTCAGCACGCCATCTAACTCAGCAATGGCGCGAAAAGTGCCTGCCATCACCACGCGGCACAAACGAGGAGGATTACCGCAGTACCACTCGCACCGAAGCGAGGGAGGTTGTACCGATGAATCGACGCATCGCTCTCGCAGTTCTCGCCACGCTGTTCTCCACAGCTTGCGATCGCGCGGACACTCCGCTTTCTCCAAGCTCACAATCTGCTGTTGGCGTTGTCACGCCGGGACCGACTCATTACTCCGGACGTGCAACGACAATTGACGCGACTGTTCTCGGCGTCAACACGAAGATCTGCGACACCGGTCCGCTCCCGAGCGGCGGCGGCTACATCCATGACGACGTAGCGCACTGGACCATCCCTGGCGTTCTCATCGTCAACATTTTGTCTTGTACAACAAAGGGTTCAAACAATGTGGCGCTGTCGGAGGCGTCGGTGTTTGAGCTGATCCTCACGGTTGGCGGCAACAGCATCTTCGCAGATGTCTTGTCGTCGTACGCCGCCGCCGGCTGCGGTCCACCCAAGGTGAGCGGCCATTCGTTCATCAAGCGCTTGAACGTCAACGGTCAGGCGACGCGCATCGGCACGGCGCCGAACCAGACCATTCCGCTGCCAAATGGTTACATCGTAATCAACCAGCAAAGCAGTCAAGTGACTCCGTTCAGCGCGTCCATTACGGTGACGGCTCTGCGCGTCGTGATCAACAAGCCGATCCCGATCGCGGACGTCATCATCTCGCGCTCGCACGCGGACATCGACTGCCCGTAATACGCACGACTAGTTTCGCTCGTTAGGACTCTGGGCGCTTATCAAGACTTCTTGTATTTGGCCTTGATATGCGCCCGCAGCGCACGCGCCCCCGACGCCGCAAGCCGCTTCCATTCCTGCGCTGCGCGTCCCTCCTCGCGACGCGCCAGATAAGCCAGCTCCGCGCGTAACTGACGCCAGTGCGCCAGCCGCCCCGGATCGAGTTGCCCACGCTCCACGGCCTCCCGCACAGCGCAACCAGGCTCCGACTCATGCGCGCAGTCAGCGAAGCGGCATGCGCTGGCCAGCGCGGCGACATCTTCGAACGTCGCGTCCACGCTGTCCTCTTCACCCCAGAGCTGCAGCTCGCGCAACCCAGGCGTGTCGATCAGGAGCGCGCCGTTCGGCAATTGAAATAGTTGCCGGTGGGTCGTTGTGTGCCGCCCCTTCCCATCCTCACGAACCGGAGACGTTCGCATGCGCGCGTCGCCGAGCAGGGCGTTGAGCAGCGTGGACTTCCCCGCTCCCGAAGGACCGAGCAGCACGGCCGTCTGTGCGGGCCGCAGGAGCTCGCACACGTCCGTGACTCCCGCACCGCTGAACGTGGAGAGCGCGAGTACGTCGACGCCCGTTAGGCGCGCTCGCGTCGCCGCCAGCGCACCCTCCACATCTGCTGCCAGATCGGCTTTTGTAAGGAGCACGACGGGCACCGCTCCGCTCTCCCACACCAACGCGATGGCGCGCTCCAAACGCCGTATGTTCACGTCGTTTGGAAGCGCCGCAGCCAGCAGGGTGAGGTCGACGTTGGCGGCGAGCGCCTGCGCTGTCGCTTCGCGCCCAGGCGCCTTGCGCAGCAGCGCGCTCCCGCGTGGCGCAACGGCGTGAATGACGGCGTCCGCGTCCGCGTTAGGTGCTCCTGCGACGGCAACCCAGTCACCAATGGTCGGATTATCGGCTGCATCGAGCGTGTTATGCCGCAGACGCCCGCTTATCTTGGCCCGCTGCTCGCACGATCCATCGTCTATGATCCAGACACCGCGATGCAATGCAATGACGCGAGCCGGACGCTGCCCTCTTGCTACGTATCCAGCGAACTGCCTGGCGCGCTCGGAAGTCCAGCCGAGCGGCTGTAAAGACTCGAATTGGTTTTGGTCCGTCATGTAAGCCCGGCCCGCGGCAACACGGAGGTCGTGTAGCCGCGAACGGTCCTCAGTGAATGGTCGTTAGGAAGCTTCGCGACCGGTCGATCGACCGGGGCGCTATGGGCCGCGCTTACGCGCGACTAGCTACGACCGTGACGGCACTACGCACAGGCGCCTCGAAGTGGCGGAACTACTGCACTGCGGTCGAACAATCGCCTTCCCCGGACTCTGCGTCAAGTTCGCTCTCGCGCGCATCGCACGGAGCATCCATCTTGGACGTCAGGAGGGTACCTACGATGACACTCGCGACATTCGCCCGAGCAACTCGCCTTCTCGCCCTCGCCGCGCTTCCCTGCCTCACGCTGCGCGCACAGAGCATCGCGAACAACGAACGTGTGAAACAGGCCACCGAGCTGCTGAAGACGTGGCTCGAAGCACAACGCGCGTACGAGCAGATCCCCGGAATCTCCGCGGGCGTCGTCTACGACCAGGAGCTCGTCTGGTCCGGTGGATACGGCTTCGCCGACATCTCTCGTCAGGCACCCGCCACGGCAAGTACGATCTACAGCATCTGCTCGATCTCGAAGCTGTTTACGAGCATCGCCGTTATGCAGCAGCGCGACGCAGGCCGTCTGCGGCTGGACGATCCTGTCGTGAAACACCTCCCCTGGATGACGATCAAGAGCTCGAACCCGGAGTCAGGCGACATCACGATCGAAGGCCTGCTCACGCACGCGTCAGGACTGCCACGTGAGTCGGATCATCCGTACTGGACCGGCCCCGAGTTCCCCTTCCCCACGCGCGAAGAGATCCGCGAGCGCATCGGCAATCAAACCACGCTGTATCCGGCGGAGACGTACTTCCAGTATTCGAACCTCGGACTCTCTCTCGCCGGCGAAGTCGCGGCGACAACGGCCGGGACGCCGTATGCAGACCTCGTGACGCGCAACATTCTGAGCCCGTTAGGCATGAGCAGCACGACGCCGGAGATTCCGACGGCGGAACGCGGCAAGCGCTTCGCGATGGGCTACAGCGCGATCATGCGCGACGGCGGCCGCAAACCCGTTCCGTTCTTTCAGACGCGCGGGATCGCGCCGGCGGCCGGCTTCGCATCGACAGTCGAAGACCTCGGGAAATTCGCGAGCTGGCAGTTCCGCCTGTCAGGCAAAGGCGGCACGGAGATTCTCAACGCGAATACGCTGCGCGAGATGCAGCGTGTGCACTGGGTCGATCCCGATTTCGAGACGACGTGGGGATTGGGCTTCAGCGTCTGGCGCAGCGACAGCAAGACGTTCGTCGGCCACGGCGGCTCCTGTCCCGGGTTCCGGACGCAGCTCCTGCTCAAGCCCGATGAAAAGATCGCCACGATCATGATGGCGAACGCGTTAGGCGTGAATCCGCAGCAGTGGGCGCAGCGCATCTATGAGATCATGTCGCCGGCCGTGCGCGCGGCCGCCAAGTCCAACGCCGGAACTCCGGTCGCCACGACGGGCTCCGCTCCGCCGCCGATCGTGACGTACGACGCTTCGCTCGACCGCTACCTCGGCACCTACGGGTCCTCGTTTGGTGGCGAGTTCGCGGTTGTCCGCTGGGAAGACGGCTTGAGCGTGCTTTCCCTTCCGACGATGGACCCGCTGCGCTCGCTCACAAAGCTGCGCAAGACCGGGGAGAACACGTTCCGTCGCGTGCGTCGTGACGAAGCGTTAGGCGAGGAGTTCACGTTCGAGTTGGGGCCGGACGGCAAGCCGACGCGTTTCCGTTGGCATCAGAACTACTACGCTCGGAGTCGATAAGATGTTAATGCTGTTGCCGTTCAACGCTCCAAAGGTATGAACGTGCCGTCGTCCACGTGCCGATCGCTCACGCGATAGAGCGTGACGCCGGAGCGGATTCCCAGCTTCCCATCGCCGCGAACAGGACCCACCACGGCGGCCGTCTGCGAGAAACGCCGCGTTCCGGTCGCGGTCTCGTAGCGCAGAAACTCGCGGCGGTGCATGTGGCCGCCTAACGCGATCTCCAGGCGGTCGCCCAGTATGTCGAGGATCTCGCTCGTGTTTTGCACGGCGTGACGGAATGCTGGCGGCTGTCCACGTAAGCGGATCACCGTCGGTGCGACGCTCTCATCATCGAACCCGTCGATGATCTGCGCCGCCGACACCATCGGAATGTGATTGAAGGTCACAACCGGCATGTTCGCCGGCAGCCGCTCCACATCGCGCTTGATCCACGCCATCTGCAACGAGTCGACGTGGCCGTAATACCACAGATCGTCATAGTCGACGGTGTCCAGTCCCATGAAGTGCACACCGCCGTACTCGAACGAGTAGTAGTTGGGCCCGAGCACGGAACGGTAAAAACGTTTGCCGTACAACGGATGCTCCGGACTCACGAGCGAGCGATGCCGCTCGATGCCGAAGATCTCGTGATTCCCCGGGACTGTGAAAACGGGAACCGTGAAGCTCTCCAGCTCGCGAACGAAGAGGTCGTAGTAGCCGCGCGCTTCGGCTTCAGGCGTGCGCAAGGCGTCGCGCACAAGATCCCCTGAGATAAGTACGAAGGCCGGACGTACCGAATCGACGATCGCCTTGAGCCGCCGCATGCGCGGCGCGCTCTCGGGACTGATGTGCGTGTCGGACGCGTGCACGAAGCTGAACGCGGACATTGCGCCTAACAAGGCGAGTGGAAATGAAACCTCCTGCCCGGCCACGGCTCGGCGCCAGAACGGACCGCGAACGACATAACCGCTAGGCTGCGTCACCGAGATGACGCCGTATCCGGCGGCGTCGAGCGTGAATCTGCCTGCGCTGTCGGTCACCGCCACCGTCATCTGATCCGATACGGCGACGCCGCCGACACCAGGCTCATTCGCGTCGCGCACACCATTGCTGTTGCGATCGACGAAGACGATGCCCTGCACCCGAACCGGCGCGCGCACGCGCTCCAGCGCAGGCTGCGCAGCGAGCGATCGCGCTGCAGCTGCTGCGACCAAAAGGCCGAGAAAGCGAGTCATGATGTTTGGATGCGTGATTGTTCGCGTGGTCGCAGCAGCGCCCACGGCAGTTGTAGAATCGTCATTGCAATAGAGCCGAGTAGTGCCATGACTGCCACGCGCTGCGGCCAGGGACCGAGGTAGTCGATCAACGTCGGTTGTGAAGGCTTGGCGTTGCCAACGTAGCCGTAGTTGAAGCCCGTGGCGAGATCGATGGCAAAGACGATGATCAGCCAAAGAATGGCGACGCCAATCGCAAAGCCGCAATCGCGCCACGTCGGTCGGTAGCGCCTGACGACGAGCACGTACACGGCGCCTCCGACGATGAGCACGTGCATGAGCCAGAAAATCCAAAACGCGAGTGTGGAAGGCCCTGAGACGAGGTCCGGCGTGAAGATCGCTTGCGTGCTGAGCGTCAGTCCCCAGAAGTACAGAAGTGCATGCCACGTCCAGTGCGGCCTAACGAACGCGATCGGAACGATCAGCGCCACGAGATCGCAGATGTTGATGGGATACGACCAGCGCGGATCGAATCGCGCGGGCGAGAACCCCCAGATCACGATGCCGATCCACAGCACGGCGGCCAAGGCGGCGATGCTCACTTCCAGTAGCCGACGACGATTGGGATCGGCGATTTTGCGCGCCAGCACGATGGCGACGGTCACGACGAGCGCAAACCCCGCCACCGTCAGGAGATGCTGCGCCGAGAAGCTCTCGAAGCTGTTCATGGATTTCGCCTAACTTATACTCCACCTTCCTGCTCCGAGTTTACCCGAAGGCCGCAATCCCGCCCCGCGCCCTAAGCCCATTGCCCAAGATCCAGGTCACCGTTAACGGCAAGAGTTACGAGCGGTCCGTAGAACCGCGACTCCTGCTCAGCGACTTTCTGCGCCACGAGCTGGGCCTAACCGGGACGCATGTAGGCTGCGAGCATGGCGTCTGCGGCGCTTGCACGGTGCTGCTGGATGCGGACGCTGTGCGGTCCTGTTTGATGTTCGCCGTCCAGGCTGATGGCCAGGAGCTGACGACAGTCGAAGGGCTCGCGGACGCTGACGGCGAGCTGCATCCGATTCAGGCGGCGTTCCGCGAAGCGCACGGACTGCAGTGCGGCTTCTGTACGCCGGGAATCCTCATGACACTTGTTCCCTTCCTGCGCGAGCATCCACAGCCTAACGAGGACGACATCCGCCATGCGCTCTCCGGCAACTTGTGTCGCTGCACCGGCTACCATAACATCGTCGCCGCCGCTCGCCTCGCAGCCGAAAAACTGACATCGGGCAATACCGCATGAGCACGCGGCTGTTCGGCCAACGAATATTGCGCACAGAGGATCCGCGGCTGCTGCGCGGCGAAGCGCTGTTCATCGACGACTTCGTGCCTCCGGGTACGCTGCACGTTGCGATCGTGCGCAGCATGCACGCACATGCCGCTCAGTTGCGTGTCGACGTCGGAGCCGCCAGAACACTCCCGGGCGTCACCGCTGTCTATACAGCCGACGACCTTGGTTCCCTCATGAAGCCGGGACCTGTCCTCGTGCCGCCGCCGCCGATTCCGGGCTCCACGTTCAACGCGCGCACACAGACGCCGCTGGCCAAGGGCAAGCTGCGCTTCGTCGGTGAGCCGATCGCGGTCATCGTCGCGTCCTCACGCTATGTCGCTGAAGATGCGGCGGAATTGGTGGTTGTCGACGCCGAGCCGCTTCCCGCGGTCGTGGACCTCGAGGCCGCACTCGCGCCTAACGCGCCACTCGTGCATGAGGATCTACCGAGCAACCTCGCGGCGCACGTCGCGCAGCGTCGCGGCGACTATGCCAAAGCACGCGAAGCTGCGGCGTATGTGATTCGGCGGCGCTTTCGATATGATCGCGGCGCGGCGGCGGCGATCGAGAATCGCGGCGTGATCGCCAACTGGGACGCGCGCACGAACGAGCTCACCGTATGGGACACGACGCAGGCGCCGATCCCCGTGCGCAACGCCTTGGCCAGCTCGTTAGGCCTCTCCGAGTCGCAGGTGCGCGTGATCGCGCCGTACATCGGCGGCGGCTTTGGCCCCAAGATCATGTTCTATCCCGAGGAGCTGCTCATCCCGTGGATCGCGATGCAGCTCGGCCGCCCGATCAAATGGATCGAGGACCGATCCGAGAACTTCGTCGGCACGACTCAGGAGCGCGAGCAGATCCACGACGCCGAGATCGCTGTCGACAAGGACGGCCGTATCCTCGGGGTTCGCGACAGCTTCCTGCACGACACCGGGGCGTACGATCCCTATGGCCTGACCATCCCCATCAACGCGCAGTGCACGCTGCTCGGACCCTACGAAGTCCCCGCATACGAGAGCGAATTCACGGTCGTCTTCACGAACAAGACAATCGTCACGCCTGTGCGCGGTGCGGGGCGCCAGCACGGCGTATTCGTGATGGAGCGACTGCTCGACTTCGCGGCGCGCGAACTGGGGATGTCACCAGTGGAAATCAGGCGCCGTAACTACATCCCGCCTAACGCGTTCCCCTACAATTACGAAATACTCTATCAGGACATGGCGCCGCTCACATACGACAGCGGCAACTATGAACCGGCGCTGGAGCAGGCGGTCAAACTCGTAGAGTATGACCGCTTCATACAGGATCAGCCCAAGTTGCGCACAGAGGGACGCCACCTCGGCATTGGCATCGTCTCCTACGTCGAAGGAACGGGAATCGGGCCGTACGAGGGTGCGCGAGTGCGCGTGGATCCCAACGGTTCCGTGACGCTCGCGACGGGTGTCGGTACGCAGGGGCAAGGCCACTTCACCTCATTCGCGCAGATCGTCGCCGATCAGCTGGGACTCTCTCAGACCGATGTGCGAGTCGTCACGGGCGATACGCGCGACATGCACTGGGGGACGGGCACGTTCGCCAGTCGCGGTGCAGTCGTCGCGGGCAGCGCATGCCACGCCGCCGCCGTGCGCGTGCGCGAAAAGATCGTTAGGCTCGCGAGCGAGCTTTTCGAAGCCTCACCCGATGACATCGTGCTCGACGGCGGGCGCGCCTATGTGCGCGGCTCGCCGTCGCGCGCCATCTCGCTCGGTGAGCTGGCACAAAAAGCCAATCCCCTGCGCGGCGCCGTGCGTCCCGGAACAGAGCCAGGCCTCGAGGCCACGTCGTACTTCGGGCCGGAGCGCGGCAGCACAGCGAACGGCGTGCACGCGATTGTCGTGGAGGTGGATCCGGAAACGACGAATGTGGGCATCCTGCGGTACGTCGTCGCGCACGACTGCGGCAACGTGATCAACCCCCTCATCGTGGAGGGGCAGATACACGGCGGCGTAGCGTTAGGCATCGGCAACGCGTTCTACGAGAAGCTGAGCTACGACAACAATGGTCAGCTCACGTCGGCGTCCTTCATGGATTACCTGCTTCCGACGGCACTGGAAGTGCCGCCGATCGAGACCGTGCACATCGAGACACCTTCACCGCTCAATCCGTTAGGCATGAAGGGCGTCGGTGAAGCCGGAGCGATCCCGGTCGCTGCAGCGTTCGCGCAGGCCGTCGAGAACGCCCTCGCTCGGCCTGGGTTCGAGATCCTCGAAATCCCGTTGAGCCCCAGCCGATTGCACGAATTGCTCAACGCCGGCACGGAGAGCCAAGCGCGATGAAGCCGCCTGCCTTCGAGTACCACGTCGCGGATTCGCTGGACCAGGCACTGTCCCTCCTGGCCGATTACGGTGACGAAGCAAAACCGCTCGCCGGCGGCCAGAGTCTGATCCCACTGCTCAACTTTCGGCTGGCGCGGCCGGCGGCCCTGATCGACCTCAATCATATAGATGCGCTCAAGGGGATCACTCGAGCCGACGGCGCGCTGCGCATCGGTGCCATGACTCGGCAGCACGCACTCGAACGCGACGATCTCGTTAGGCGCTACGCCCCGCTCATCGTTGAGACGATGCCGCACGTCGCGCATCCGCAGATCCGCAACCGCGGTACGCTTGGCGGGAGCCTGGCGCACGCCGAGCCAGCCGCCGAGCTGCCCGCCGTGATGATCACGTTAGGTGCGCGCCTGCACCTTCGCAGCAAGCGAGCTGATCGTTGGCTCTCAGCCGACGAGTTTTTCACAGGCCTCTTTGCAACGGCGCTGCAAACCGGCGAGCTTCTCACGACAGTGGAGATCCCGACGCTCCCCGAACGCACGGGCTATGCC
>DATBKN010000071.1:0-20019 GCA_036555845.1 Gemmatimonadaceae bacterium
AGTCGCTCGTTTCGCTCGTGATCCTCGCGATCGCGGCTGTGAGCTTTCTCGGGACGTTTCAGCAGTCATCGCGCGCGGTACACGACGCCGAGCGATGGCTGCGCGCGAGTCAGGTGGCGGAGGCCGCAGTCGAAGCCCGCAAGTCGGGAGCGCCGCAGCCACCTAACGAGCAAGGCTTCGTAACCACGATCGTCGAGCAAGCGCTGACGCCCGGCCTCGTCGATGTCGAAGTTGCCGTGCAGCTCCCGGATGGGCAGCGCCTCGTCGTGCATCGAGTCGTCAGGCAATGAGGCGCGCCTTTACGCTCGTGGAAGTGATCGTCGCGATTACGATCGCGGGGATCATCGCGCTCGCCGTCCGCGCAGCCCTCGTGGCGGGCATGGACACCGAAGAGAGACTCCAGCGGCACACCACGACCAGCGAAGGTGACGCACGCTTTCGCTCGTTGCTGACGGACGCGTTGCGGCACATGACGGATTCTCCGGTGCCTGGTCTCGCGCCGTTTGCCGTTCGCGACACCGTTGTCGACGGTCGTCCCGGACAGACGGCCGAATTCTATTCCCGCGGACTCGGCTTCCCCGCCGGCACAGGAGCGATCCTTCGAATCATCGTCGCGGCATCAAGCGGCGGCCTAACGATTACAGCGCTGCATACCGATGGCGGCGTCGTCCTGCGCGGCGTAGCTCCGAGCCTTGCCGCCATGAACGTGCGCGCGAAGACGCCGGCCGGCCTATGGCTCGAAGTCTGGCCCCAGACGCTGCAGGTGCCCGTCGCCGTCACGCTGGCTTTCGCCACACAATCGACCGACGCATCAAGCGGCGCTATTCCGCCGCTCGTCGTCTCCACCCGCCTGGAAGACCCGCAATGATTCCGAAACGCGGAAGCACATTGGCGCTCGTCCTCTGGACCCTCGTCGTGGTCGGCGGGATTTCGCTCGGCGTGACTCGGCGCACACGCGCTGCCATCGCTGTCGCCTCGAATGCACGCGCGCAAGTCGTGGCTCGTTATGCAGCGGAAAGCGGTATCGCGCTCGTTGTCCATGCCATCGAGGACTCGCTCGCGGCGGCTGGCGATTCGGCGAGTCGCGCCGAGCTGCTCAACGCAGTGACTCGCCCGCCCTTCGCGCTCGGCATCCAGTCGCTCGGCAACGCGCGGGTGCAGGTGGCAATCGAAGACGTGAATGCGAAGCTGGACCTCAACTACGCGGACGCGGATGCCGTGGCGCAGCTGCTCGCCGAGTTCGGAGAGGCAGGCGTTGCCTATCGAGCCGCGCGGGCAATCCGTGCCCATATCGGCACAGGCGTGACGCCCAATTCACCTGACGAGTCGTTCCCTATTGGGCAGCGGAGCGCACCGTCGCTTGCAAAGGAGCAGGCCTGGGGCGGCAGCGGCGGCGCCCGCTATCTCACCAGCCTCGACGAGCTCATGTCGATTCCGGAAGTTGATCAGCAGCTCATAGAACGCGCGGCTCCCTATCTCACCGTTGACGGAGATGGGGCGACCAATCGCGTCACCGCGTCCGCCGCCGTATTGCGTGCGGCGCGCGGTGCGGTGGTTGAAATGCCGAGCCGGATTTTGCTCGTGAGTCGCGGTTGGTTGGATGCTTCTTCCCTGACACACGAGATCCAGGCCGTGTACGCCGTGCAGGGCAACGATCTGGCGCTCGTACGCTGGCGTGAACGGACGCGGTAATGGCACAACTCGGCCTCGAGCTCACACCGTCGCAGATCCGCGCCGTTAGGCGCGGCTGGCGCGGCGCGCTCGAGACTCTCGAAGTACCCTGGAACCCAGAAGCGCCAAGCGACGCCGTCGAGTTGCTGCGCGCGCGATTCGGCACCGGCGCGGCGTCCGTGCGGCTCGCGATCGACCCAACGCTGCTCCGTGTCAAGGCGCTGCAGCTTCCTGAGGTCGCTTCAGGAGAGCAATGGCGGGCCATCGCGCTGCAACCGGCGCGCTATTTCGCCGAGCAGACGGACACTCCGCTTGCGGTCGCGTGGCACGGAGAATCGCGTCTCGCCTTCGCGATCGATGCGGCGCGTCTGCAGCACTGGGTGCGTGAGTTCTCCACGTTAGGCGCGGTGACGGCGATGCTGCCGTCTCCGCTCGCGATCGCGGCCACGTCGCTGCCGGACGGGACCTACGCCGTTGCGAGCACGGCCGAGAGCGTCGCGACGGCAACGATCAGTGGCAGTCGCCTAACGGCCGCTCGTGTAGCTCGCCGCGGCAATGCTGGTCCGGTGCACGCGCTGCCGCCATACGGCATGCTCGGCGGCGAATGGCGCGCCGCCGGAGGTGCCGCGTCCTCGCGCGTCACGGAAGACTGGGAGTCGCTCACGACGACCCACACGCAGCGTGGCCTGCGAAGGCGGCGTATGCGCGGCATCTTCACAGCCGCCGCGGCATGCGTCGTCGCGCTGATCGCCGCGCTGGCGGCGCTGGACTTCGCGCGCTCGACGTACGAGGCGCGCCTCGATCGCGCGATCGCGGCGGCCGAACAAGATGCGCAGCCCGGACTCGCGCTGCGCCGCCGGCTCGCGGGGCTCGAGCGCGAAGCCCAGGTGCTGCGCGCACCATCAAGCACGCTGGACGCAGTGCAGACTCTGGCAGTCATCAGCGAGCTGCTGCCGCGCGAGATCGTTGTCACGCGTTTGCGTATGACTGGAGACGAATGGCAAGCGAGCGGCCGCGCTCACGGCGGTCGCGCCGCCTCGATCGTACCGGCCCTCGAGCGTGATCGCCGATTCATCGATGTGCGTCTGACGTCGCCGTCAACGCGTTTCCGCGAAGACGCGCAACAGTTCGAGTCCTTTTCCGTGGCATTCCGTGTTCGGCCGACAGATTGAGCCTCGGGAGCGCCGCACGCTGCTCATCGCGGCGGTCGTGAGCGTGGCAGCGCTCGTGACCGCCTACGGCGTGCTTCCTTTCGCCCGGCGTTGGAACGCGCGCGAAGAACGCGTCGTGGCCAAGCGGGAGCAGCTCGCTCGGCTCACATGGCTCATACGCAACGAGGCTCGCCTAACGCGCACTGCCGACGACCGCGAACGCGCGCTCGACGGCGCGCCGCGCCGACTGATTGTTGGTGAGTCGTCCAGTCTCGCCTCGGCCGAGCTGCAGCGCGTCGTCCTCGAATTGGCCGAGACGAGTCAGTTGCAGGTGCAGCAAGTCGACGTCGCCGCCGCGACAGCGGAAGCACAAACCGACGGAGCAAAAGTCGGCGCGCGTCTCTCTGCCGTCGGGGACGTCGTCGGTCTGGCTCAATTCCTGGAGCGTCTCTCTCGCGGCACCACATACGCCGAAGTGCACGAGATCGACGTGCAACCGAACCCCGCGCGAGGCGATTTGCTCTCGATCGCCGTCTCGCTGCGTGCTCCCTTCGTACAGCCATGATAGCGGCCCGCGGCGAAAAGCTGGTTCGCGCGCTGAGGCTCGCATCGCTCGCGGCGCTCGCCGTGGGCGCGCTCGCGCTCCTGTGGCGCCCCAGGCTCGAGGCCGCGCTCCCGGATGACGGGAACGGGCTCGCCGGCGACTCGACGCTCACCTTCCCTGCACAGCAGGAAGCTCGTGCCGGCGATGCACAGCGCGTCGTGGCCAATAACGTGTTTGCGTCGTCGCGCCGTGCGCCGGTACGTCGTTATGCGCCGGCGACGGACGCCAGCGCTGGCCCTGATGCTGCCGGCAGTGATCCGGGCATCGCCTTCGATCCCATGCTCTCGCCCGACGCGCCGTCCTTGATGGGTACCGTGATCGACGCGTTAGGTACGCGCGCGTTGCTGCTGGCGCCGGCTGTCGATTCCCTGCCCAGGTTCTACACTGTTGGCGATCGCGTCGGATCGTATCGCGTGCGCCGCATCGAAGCGGGTCGTTTGACTCTGGACGGTCCCACTGGGCGCATCGTACTTCACCTCAAACCTAACGAGGCCCGTCCGTGATTCGGCGTCGTCCTCTGATCGCTGCACGCGCGTTGACGCTGGCTCTGCTACTCGTCGCACGAGCCTCCACCGCGCAAGATCCGCAACCGCGCCTGTCGCGGATGGATTTCGTCAACGCGCCGCTCGCCGATGTCCTGCGGAGCGTCGCCGCCGGGATCGGCCTGAGCGTCGTCGTTACGGATGTGCCGACGGACAAACGCGCCTCCTTCTCCAGCGCGGGCCCGATCGGCCGCGAAGAGCTGATCGCCGTCCTCGAATCACTGCTCGACGGCAATGGCCTCGTGATGATTCAGCGGGGTTCGGTCGCGCAGATCGTCCCGGCCGAGAAAGCACCGCCGCCTGGCGAGGTCGGCGTCGGCTTCACGCTCGCGACACCGCCGCCGTTAGGCCTGATCAGTCAGCTGGTTCCGCTGACAGGCATTCGTGCCGAAGAAGCCGCGGACGCACTCAAGCGCGTCGCAACCAAGGAGGCACGCATCGAGGTGGTTCCGCGCAACAACGCGCTGCTCATCATCGATCGCGGCACCAATGTCGCCAAGTATCTCGAGCTGTTGAAGCGCCTGGACGAGCGTCCCCAGGGGGAGGCCGGCCTCGCAACGTACGTCGTCCCCCTTCGCTTCGCCGATGCCGATGAGATGGCGTCCTCGTTAGGGCAGCTCTTCGGGATCGCCGTCAACTCCAATCGCATGGGTTCGTTGTCCGACCGATCGCTCACGTCGACGCTCGGGCAGTTCCGGCTCCGCGAGATGCAGGCGTTTCAGTCGCGGCAGGTGCCGGTGTCGCAGATGTACGTCCCACCTCAAGCGCCGCAGATCTCGCGCGACACGACAGCCGGCGCGGCGCAGGCTCAGGCTCCGGGTTCGCTTGTCGGTCGCACAACGATCGTTCCCAGCGTTCCAACGAACTCGCTCATCATTCGCACCGCGCCGCCGAATTTCCCGCTATTACGCGAAACAATCGAAGCACTCGATTCGCGGCCGGCGCAGGTGCTGCTCGAAGTCGCCGTTGCTGAGATCACGTTAGGCCGCGGCGAAGACTTCGGCGTCGACTGGATCACAAAAGGCGGAAGCACGACGGCGAGCCTCGGCAACCCGGATGTGGCCGACAGCACCAATTCACTGCGTGACTTCGTCGTCAAGGTGGTCTCGCTGGAACGCGTCGATGTGCGCGCCATGTTGCGCATGCTGGCCTCGCGTTCGGACGTGAAGGTACTCTCGACGCCGCAGGTCCTCGCGGTGAACAACCGCGAAGCCCGCATCCTCGTCGGTAGTAAGGTGCCGTTCGTGGCGTCGACGCGCCTTGGCAATGACGTCGCCATCGATCGAACGGTTCAGTACCAGGACGTCGGAACGAACCTGATCATCATCCCGACAATCAATTCCGAGGACTACATCAGCGTCGAAGTCCTGCAGGAAGTGAGCACCCTAACGACGCAGACCATTCAAGCCGCGCTCAACGCGCCAGTGATCTCCACGCGTGAAGCGGCCACGCGCGCCATCATTCGCAACGGGCAGACCGTCGTGATTGGCGGACTTATTGGCAACTCCACCGAAGTTCGCGACAGCGGCGTTCCCTTCCTCAAGGATTTGCCGATCATCGGCTTTCTCTTCAAGCGCTCCAGTAAGAACCGCACACGCACCGAGCTGGCGATTTTCGTCACGCCGTACATCGTGCGAACCGACGCGGAGGCCGACGCGATCCGCGAGCGCGTACGCAGCCGCATGGACAGCATCGGCACCGCTGCTGACTCCATTCGCAAAAAGCCGTGACGCAGCCGGGGTTCGCGCAAGACTTACGTGAAGCGGCGGCGAGCGAATGGGCGCGGCGCCTGTCGCCGCGCTACCTCGACCAGCACTGCCTCTTGCCGTTAGGCACGGCGCACGACCGCTCGCTCCTTGTCGCGGCCGGCGAAGCCGTTTCTCAAAGCACCCTGGACGAGCTGGAACGGCTTTTCGACCGACCGATCCGTATCGTTGAAGCGAGTGCGGCAGAGATTCGTGCGGCGATTCTCGCGACACGGAGTGACAGCGCGCCAGAGCAGCACGGAGGCTCGAATGGCAGCGCGGCGCCGGTCACGCTGGACGACATCTCACTCGATGACATGCGCACGCTGGCGTCTCAGGCGCCCGTCGTGCGGCTCGTCAACGTCCTCCTGCTCGACGCGCTGCGCGCCTCGGCGAGCGACGTGCACTTCGAATCTGCCGGAGCTCGCGAGGGCGTGCGTGTGCGCTATCGCCTCGACGGCGTGCTGCACGACGTATCCCTGATCGGCGGAGCGGAAGCGGCAGCCGTGATCAGTCGCGTGAAGATCATGGCGGGCCTCAATATCGCCGAGCGACGCCTCCCGCAGGACGGGCGCGCGCGCGTTAGGCTCGCCGAGCGCGACATTGACTTGCGCGTCGCGACGCTTCCGGCTCTGCACGGCGAGAGCATCGTCGTACGCCTGCTCGATCAAGGCGGACGCCCGCGCGATCTCGCCGAGTTAGGCATGCGTGCCGAAACGCGCAGCGCCTGGGAAGCCATCACCAGTCGCACGAGCGGTCTCGTTCTCGTCACCGGCCCAACAGGCTCCGGAAAGACGACGACCCTCTATTCCGCCATTGCGCGACTCAATTCGCCTGACGTCAAGCTCGTCACTGTCGAAGATCCCGTCGAATATCAAATCGGCGGCGTGGTGCAAATGCCGGTGAATCGAAAAGCAGGCCTTACCTTCGCGAGCGCGCTGCGGTCGATCCTGCGGCACGACCCCGACATTATCATGGTAGGGGAGACGCGCGACGGTGAGACGGCGGCGATTGCGGTGCAAGCGGCGCTCACGGGACACCTGGTCTTCACCACGCTGCACACGAACGACGCCCCCAGCGGCGTGACACGCCTCGTGGACATGGGCATCGAGCCTTACCTCGTGAGCGCGACGGTGCAAGCGATCCTGGCGCAACGCCTGGTACGGAAACTGTGTGACAAGTGCGCGGAACCCTATTCACCTAACGAGCGCGAGCTTTCAATTCTGGGGACTGCGCACTCGCCACACGCCGCTGGAAGCTCACACCGCCGCGCCAAAGGTTGCGATCAGTGCGCCAATACGGGCTATGCCGGAAGAACTGGCATATACGAGCTCCTCGTTCTGAACGATCGACTCCGGCAGATGATCGTGGAGCGCCAGCCTCTCGATGCCTTACGAGCCGCGGCATACGAAGCCGGAATGATCTCGCTCGCTGAATCCGGTTTGGCGCTCGCGGCGAGCGGAGGCACTTCGCTCGCTGAAGTCGCCCGCGTTGCCGGACTGCACGTCGACGGCTAACTGCGGATGACGGACTCCACGCAGCGCTACCATTACCGGGCAGCAACAAGCGACGGTCGGCTCGTGAATGGCGTGCTGGCCGCTGCCTCCGAGCGCGCAGCGATCGCGTCGCTCGAGGAGCGCGCGCTGGTGCCGGTCGAGCTGAGCGTTGCATCGGACGAGATTGCAGTTCGTCGTCGTGGTCGCACGTCTCAGCGGGCAGCGCTGGGGATTTGGGCGCGAACGCTGGCCTCTATGCTCGGCGCTGGTGTGCCGCTCGACCGTGCATTGGCATTCGCGACGTCACACGCGACGCACCCGCGTCTCGCGCAAGCGTCGCAGAACGTGCGCGATGCCGTACAGCGCGGGGAGTCGCTGCACAGCGCATTGCATCAGTCGCCGAATGTCTTTTCGCCCGTTGTCGTCGCAATGGCAGGCGCTGGTGAGGAAGCCGGGGCGCTCGACGCCAGCTTTGCACGAATCGCCTCGTATCTCGAAGAGCAGGATGCGCTGCATCAGCGTTTGCGCGCCGCCTTGTCGTATCCAGCACTTCTCGCTGTCGTCGCCGGCGCGGCGGTTCTCGTGATGATGCTGTTCGTCGTTCCGCGATTTGCCGCCATGCTCAGTGAGCTAGGCGGCACCCTGCCGTTGTCCACGCGGTTCTTGTTAGGCGTGAGCAGCGCGGCGGTCGGCTGGTGGTGGCTCTTCTTGCTTCTGCTTTTAGGAGCGATTGCGGGTGTTCGGGCGTGGCTCGCGGACAGAGAGCGTGTTGAACGCTGGCACGCTGCGCGGCTGCGTCTGCCTGTTGCGGGCGCGATCGAAGAAGAGCTGGAAACGAGCCGCTTTCTGCGAACGTGCGCGACGCTGCTCGAGAGCGGTGCCAGCGTGCTCAGTGCCTTACGCGGAGCGCGCGCCGCCGTTGTGAACCTCGCCTACGGCAAGCGAATCGAGCACGCCATCGAAGATGTGCGTCGCGGCCGAACCATCTCAATCGCAATGGCTGGCGTTCTCCCACCGCTCGCATTGGAGCTTGTTGCAGCCGGCGAACAAAGCGGCGCCCTCGCGGAGCTTGCAATGCAAGCTGCGACTCGCGCCGAGGACGATGCGCAGCGAACGCTGCGACGACTCGTCTCATTCGTCGAGCCGGCACTGATTCTCTTGTTCGGACTACTGGTCGGTTTTGTCGCGCTGGCGATGCTGCAGGCCATTTACAGCGTCAATGCTGCTACGATTATTCGGTAGACCACGCGGAGCCCATATGTATCCTGTTTCCGCACGACACGCTCGCCGATCCAGGCGTGGATTCACACTCCTGGAGCTCGTCGTCGTGATCATCGTGCTCGGTCTACTCGCCGCGATCGTTGCACCGCAGATCCTGGGGCGTGTCTCAGACGCGCGGACAACTTCGGCCGAAACGCAGGTCACGCTCTTCGGAACTGCACTGGACAACTATCGGCTCGACAACGGCGCGTATCCAACAACCGAACAGGGACTCGCCGCGCTGCGCGAAAAACCAACGCGCGCACCGATTCCGACGAATTGGCGTGGGCCGTATCTGCGCAAAGACGTTCCGCTCGATCCGTGGGGGAAACCGTACATCTATCGCAGTCCGGGAGAGCGCAACGTATCAGGCTATGACCTTTCGAGCCTGGGGCGTGATGGAAAGCCAGGCGGCGAAGGCGAAGACAAAGACGTGATTGGTTAGGCAGCGTGCGGCGGTTCAGCAACACGGTGGACATGACTGCCGCAAACGCTCGTCACCGTATCAATCCAAAACGTACCGCTCACGCCCCAACGCGTGAGCGACGCCACAGTTGATGCGCGCCATAGGTCGCGACGCATTTCACATTGCGTGAGTACTGTTCAGGGCGCTTCAGCCTCCGTGTGTCTTAATGCTTCGGGGCAGCGCAAGTCGTAACGCCGCGATGTGGGGAGCCGTCGTTCTAGAGCTAGAAGCAAACGCCTAAGCGCCAGGGGTTCGCATGTCACCTACCGACGTTGACGCTGTCATGGATCGTGAACAGCGCGAGGCCGAGACGGCAGGAGCCGACTCGCAGGAAAGCAACCGCAAGTCTCGGCGCGATGTGCTCAAGATCGGCGCCGTTCTGGCCGGGGCGACGCTTCTCCCGTCGCGCACGGCGAGGGCGCAGCGCATCGCGCGCCCGCGGCCCAAGATCTACTCTGGATTCAAAAGCAACGCGCCGAACCCCGGCGGCGAAGCGCTCACCCGTCTCGTTAGGCGCACGACGAATGGTATCACCGACGAGGACGTGCTGCGCGCCAAGCAGCTGGGCTTCACGCGCTATCTCGAAGAGCAGCTCAATTACACGAAGATCAATGATGCCGCGGTCGATCAGTACGTCACCGCGAACTACCCGACGATCGCGCTGGACCACACGCAGCTGTACAACATGGACCAGAACGTCGTGTTCAACGAGCTCGTTCGCTCCACGTTTTATCGCGCCGCGTATTCCAAGCGCCAGCTGTACGAGCGGATGGTCGAGTTCTGGAGTGACCATTTCAACATCAACTGGGACAAGGTCCAGTACCTCCAGACAATCGATCAGCGCGAGGTCATTCGCAAACACGCGTTAGGAAAGTTCCCCGACATGCTGCGCGCTTCGGCGCATAGCGTCGCGATGCTGGCCTACCTGGACAACACGCTGAGCCGAGTCGGCCGCGTGAACCAGAACTACGCGCGCGAGATCTGCGAGCTGCACACGTTAGGCGTCGATGGCGGCTACACCCAGCAGGACGTCGAGGAGGCCACGCGCATCCTCACCGGCTGGACGCTGCGCAACCGCGGCGAATTCTACTTCGATGCGAATGGCCACGACTTCAACGCGAAGACGTTCATGGGTCGCAGTTTCCCGGCGCAGGACAGGAGCGTCGGTGTCGCTGCCATCGCCGAAGGCGAGCAGCTGCTCACTTTCCTCGTCACGCATCCGAGTACGGCCAAGTTCATCGCGACCAAGATGACGCGCTGGATGCTGCAGTACGATCCGCCGGCGGCAGTGGTCAACGCAGTTGCAGCGGAGTACACGCGTACTGGCGGCGACATCAAGGCGATGCTGCGCAAGATTCTGACGCCCGCCAACCTCATGGCGGCGCCGGCAAAGTTCAAACGTCCGAACCATCTGATCCTGTCGACAGTGCGATCGCTGAAGCCGAACCTAACGAACCAGGCGCGGCTCTCGTCGAACTACGCGTTGTACCTGGGCATGCCATACTTCCAGTGGGACGATCCCGACGGCTATCCGGACCGCATCGATTTCTGGGCGGGGACGATCCTGCTTCGCTGGAACTACGCGAACTACATCGCCACGAACAACAACGACGCGCGGGTTGACATCGCGCGGTTCCGAACCGTCGCCACGCCTGAAGGGATCTGCGCCGCCTTGAGCACGCATCTCTTTGGCGGCGAAATGCCCGCGACATTGCAGCAGCAGCTGACCGCCTTTCTTTCGGCGGCCGCCATCACCGATGCGCGCGTGCGAGATGCCATCGCTTTGGCCGTGAGCTCGTCGGCCTTCATGTATTACTAGGGAGCGGACGATGACTGCTAAGCTTCAGCACGACTGCAACGCCTGCAACGAATACAATGAGGTTACGCGACGCCAGTTTGTCGGCGACAGTTTCTTGTTAGGCGGCGGCATCTTCGCGACTGCACTCTTCCCGGAATGGCTCCCGAAGGTCGTGCTCGCTCAGTCGCAGGTGTCGTCGCGCGATATCCTCGTATCGGTCTTCCTGCGCGGTGGCTCGGATGGCCTATCGATGGTCTACCCGTTTAACGACGCACTCTATTACTCGGGTCGGGCCACTATCGCAATACCACGGCCTGATTCGTCCAACACGGCGCAGCGCGGGATCGCGCTGGACAACACATGGGCGGTCTCACGTCCGTTGGCCGCGGTCATGCCGGCGTATCAGGCTGGTGAGCTGTTGATTCTGCATGCGACCGGCTCAGTCGATCCGTCGCGCTCGCACTTTGACGCACAGAAGTACATCGAAGTCGGCAAGCCGCGCGATCCCAACGTGGCCACCGGTTGGCTCGCGCGCCACCTCGCGACCTCCACGCCGATGCGCAGCAACGCGCCGTTGCGCGCGTTAGGCTTGTCCAATGGTCTCGCCCGCATCCTCGTCGGTGCCCCCAAGACGCTCCCGATCAGCGATCCGGCGAACTTCGGACTTCAGGGCAGCGCAGCCACGCGCGCGGAACGCACCAACTTTATCCGCAACAACTACTCGGGCAGCCCCGAACCCGTGCAGGCGTCGGCGCTCGACGCGCTGAACACGATCACGCTGCTCCAAAACCTCAACATCGCCGGCTACCGTCCGGCTAACGGCGCGGTGTATCCGAACAATGGCTTCGGTCGCGCGCTGCGCTCGTGCGCCGCGCTCATCAAGGGCGACATCGGCGTCGAAGCGCTGCACGTCGACATCGGCGGTTGGGACACGCACGCCAACCAGGATCCGCTCGCCGGATCCATGTTCAACACGATGAACGCCTTGTTCGGCTCGTTAGGTGCGTTCTGGGCCGACGTCATCAACGGCGGCTATCCCGGCGGCGTCACCGTCGTCGTTATCTCCGAGTTCGGCCGCAACGTGCGCGAGAATGGCACGCGCGGAACGGACCACGGACGCGGCAACGTGATGTTCTGCATGGGCAAGGGAATCGCCGGCGGACGCGTTATGGTGAACACGTGGCCGGGCCTTGCGATGGAGAACCTGGAGAATCGCGCTGACCTGCGCGTCACCCTCGACCACCGCGACGTCCTCGCCGAGATCGTGTCGAAGCGGCTCGGTAACACGCAGACGAACGTCGTGTTCCCGGACTATACGCCGACTGTGCGGGGAGTGACGAAATAATTAGGCGTAGGAGTAGGGGTAGGGGTAGGAACGCACCAGCCTACCCCTACCCCTACCCCTATCCCTCTTACCTAACGACTACCTCTCCCGACATCCCAGGATGCAACGTGCAATCGTACGGGAACGTGCCGGCTAGCGCGAAGGTCCTCGAAACCGCTGCATTCGCGGTCGACTGGATGTCCGTTGGCGCGCCTGCCTTCCGGTCGAAGATCACGTTATGCGGCTTCTGCGGAAACTCCCAGCGCACTGTCCCGCCGATGGGCACGGTCACCTGGAATGGCGTGAAGACATCGCCGGGCGGCATCGTGACCACGGCGAGATTCGCGGATGCACGAACCGTTAGGGAAAGCGTTCCTGCAACGCCGCCGGCCTTTGCCGCGATGTTCGTCGTGCCCGCTGTCACTCCCGTCACGAGGCCTGTGCTCGAGACCATCGCAACGATGCCAGCAGCGGAGCTCCACTCGAACGTGGCATTCACTGTGTTGCCAACTGAATCCAGAGCGACGGCGGTGAGCTGTGCCTTATCGCCGACGGCGATCGTCGGCGTTGGTGCTGAGATGAACACGTTCGCTATGCGCAACGACGGTCCGCTGGCGCCATCGCCGCTGCAGCTTGCAGCCACGAAGGCGATCACCAGTGAGCCAAGCGAGCGTCGCATAGGTAGTCGAAGTAATAGAATGTTCACGAGTACGACGAACCAACGTACACCCACGTTAGCGAGGCGCAGGGCCGCGAACGACGTCACGTGTCACAGGATTGAACACGTGGCAGCGCACAATCCCCTCACGCCAAGCTGACGAGCCAATCGAGAGAGTCCTTATGCGAATGACACGACTTTCCTGCATCAGCGCAGCCGTGTTCGTATTCACCGTGAGCCTCGCTGCCTCCGCAGCGGCGCAAAGCTGCCTCGGATATCCATCGTTCAGGCGTGGGGCCGTGCGATTGAACGTTGGCGGCTACGACTCCAAAGACGGCCAAGCGTACGCCGGCGCCGTCAGCGCCGGCCGCTCCGACGGCGTCTTCGCAGGCCTCGGTGGCGGCATCGCGATCGACGACTCGACGGACATCACGAGCTCCGCTGTCACGCTCGAAGGCGGCTACCAGATCAATCTCATACGCAACGGCCCGCAGCTGTGCCCGATTTTCGGGGCCGGGCTGATTTTCGGACCGTACGATCTCGACGGCATCGACTACACCACCGCGATCGTTACCGGCGGACTCGCGTTAGGGCTCCCCTTCTCCCTCTCATCGGGCATGCGCGTCGTGCCTAACGTGGCCGTCCGCTACGAATACGATTCGCAGAAGCAGCTTCCCGTAGCGGGCGGCGATCCGCTGCGCGCCAACCAGTCCTTCGGCGTCGTCGACGTCGGGTTCGCGTGGGTCATCCGGGACGCCTTTTCCATCCAGCCGACCTGGCAGAAGGCCTTCGGCTTGGAGCAGCCGGACGACGGGACCTTTGGGATCCTCCTGAGCCTGCGCGTGCCCTGGCGGTAGATTTGTGGGCAACGTCAACCGCTGGATGCGTTGCCCATGCGACCTAAAGTTCTCTGCCTCCTCCTGGCGCTTGCGCCGGCGACTGCCTTTGCGCAACCCAATTTCAATCGGCCGCCGAGCCTTGACTCGACCGCACGCCCGGCCGCCAATCCCGCCGACGTGTCCTCGCCGGACGCGATAATCAAGGCCGTCTACGATGTCATTTCCGGTCCCGCGGGTCAAAAGCGCGACTGGGATCGCATGCGTTCACTCTTCGTGCCTAACGCGCGGCTCATGCCTGCCGTGCCGCGGCCTGGAGGCGCCGGCACCGCTGTCATCGTGCTGAGCGTCGACGACTATATTAACCGCTCCGGCCCGCAGCTCGAGGCCAACGGGTTCTTCGAGCGCGAGATCAAGCGAGTCAGCGAGACGTATGGCGCGGTGACGCATATCTTTTCCACTTACGAGTCTCGCCGCCTCGCGAGCGATGAAAAACCATTCGCGCGCGGCATCAATTCGTTCCAGCTATTGAAGGACGGCGATCGCTGGTGGGTCGTGTCGATCTACTGGCAAGGCGAAAACGCCGCGACGCCGATTCCAGCGAAGTATCTGCCCTAACGAATAGGTCTGAGGTCTGAGGTCGGAGGAACTTCCGCTTGCGCGTTCGTTCCCTGACTTTTACGCGCCCTCAGACCTCAGACCTCCGACCACCTGCATGAAGATCGGCGTTCCCAAAGAAACGAGCTCGAATGAAGCACGCGTCGCTCTCGTTCCCGACAGCGTCTCGCGCCTGACGAAGAGCGGGCATCAGGTTCTCGTTGAGCGCGGCGCGGGAGTGAAAGCGCGCTTCCCCGATGCCGCCTACGAACGAGCCGGCGCGACGCTCACGGACTCGGGCACCGTATTCGGCACGAGTGAAGTCGTTGTAAAGGTCCAGCGGCCGTCGCCTGATGAGGCGCGCAAGCTCCGCGAAGGAGCCCTGCTGATCTCGTTACTGCAGCCGCACGTGGCCGCCGACACACTCGCCGCGTTGAGTGAGCGCAAAGCCACGGCGTTATCGCTGGAGCGTGTTCCGCGCGTCACTCGTGCACAGTCCATGGACGTTCTGTCATCGCAAGCGACGATCGCGGGCTACAAAGCGGTCCTTCTCGCTGCCAGCGAAGCGGCGAAGCTGTTTCCAATGCTCACAACGGCGGCCGGTAACATTCCCCCGGCCAAAGCATTCGTCATCGGCGCCGGAGTGGCCGGGCTGCAGGCGATCGCGACCGCCCGCCGACTCGGCGCCGTCGTATCAGGCTTCGACGTGCGCGCTGCCGCGCGTGAACAGGTGATGTCGTTAGGTGCGACATTTGTGGGGCCGGAGCCGGCCAAAGACGCCGAGGCCGCCGGTGGATACGCACGCGCTCAGACGGCGGATGAAGAACGCCGTACGCTGCAACTGCTCGCCGAGCACATCAAGGAACAGGACATCGTCATCACGACGGCGCAGATCCCGGGCAAGCCCGCGCCGCGCCTCATTACGACAGCGATGCTCGACAGCATGCGGCCGGGTGCGATCGTGGTCGATCTCGCGGCGGAGACTGGCGGCAACTGCGAAGTGACTGAAGCTGGACGCACAGTAGAGCGCAACGGCGTCACCGTGATCGGACCGGTGAATCTCGCGGGCTCTGTGCCGTATCACGCGAGCTTCATGTTCAGCAAGAATGTGCTCGCAGTGTTGCAGCACTTGAGTCCGAAAGACGGCGCGCTGACATTGGACGTCAATGACGAGATCATCGGCCCGATGTGCGTTATGCATAACGGCGCCGCGCGCTGATCTGACGAATACTCCATAACACTCTTGCAAGCGACCGCGGCCGCACCGCGGGTGGCACAGCAATTGTATCTGCACGAAAGTGGGGAGAGGCTCAGATGTCATAGCGGACGCTTCTGCTATCGCGCGCTATGCGTGGCAGTTATCCGGCTTCTCGCCTCGACACTTTATGGAGTAACTCATGCGATTCACGAAGATTCTGACTCTGGCGACAGCGGTGCTCTTCGCGAGCGCGACTGCAAGCTCGGCTGCACCCAGCAGCTCGGCGGGTGTCACTGTGTCCGCGATGACTATGGCGCCCTCGTCGTTCACGCTAGCAGTTACGCAGGATCCGCAGCCACCGAAGGCTGAGGTCAAAGTCGATATTAGCGACAACCGGACGGTGTGGTACACAGATCCACTCTGGTTGGCGCTCGGCGCCATTGCGCTTCTCATCGTCATCGTGCTGGCCGTCATGGCCGCCCGAGGCGGCGGGGATCGCGGCACGACTGTCGTGCGCTAGTAACTCGCACGTTTGGGCGAGGCGCCTAACGCCTCGTCGTAGTACCTGCGGCGGGCGGCGCTTTGCGTCGCTCGCCGTTAGGCTTTTCTGATACTGCTGAACGACCCGCAACCGTGCAGCGCAGGCAGGCGACCGCTACCATGCCGTGCATGGCACAACACTTGATCACCGTTCTTTGTAAGGGTCACGTAATGTGTGGGGCACCATGCGAATGAAGGTCATGCTGGGCACGGCGCTGACTGCGCTGCTGCTTGTGAGCGCTACAAAGCAGACTGGGAGGGCGCAGCCGTCGACTCGAGTCGCTGTTGTGTCGGCCGCGCCGGCCGCGCAGTCGGGTCTCGCTGAGGGTGCGGCGGCGTTAGCGACGCGGGTCGTCTGGTATACCGACCCGATCGCTCTCGGGCTGGCTGTAATCGCGCTGTTTGCCGCCATCGACATCGCGATTCTGTTCGCCCACAACGCGCATCACTCCAACGGACGACACGCGCTGCGCTAGCGTGCGCTCCAGCGCCGCGTGCCTAACGTTATTTGTGGGTCATTGGCGCGCTCAGTTCCTGTCGTAGATCAGGTCCACCTTGAACCACACCTTGAATTCGAAGCGCTCGCCCCTTGCGCGGACGCCGAACATCGTCGTCCCGTCTCGCTCGCGCAGGTTGAGGCAGAGCTTTTTGCGCTCCGAGGCGTTCTGGGTGTACGTGATGTCCTGACCACCCGTGGTCGGGTTGTTCACCTTGTCCTGCTCGGACCCTTTGACGCGCGCAACCAGCTGCACGAACTGATGCCGCGTAGTCGACGCTTCGCACATCGTCTCCGGTGACGGCGGCGTGCCCGTGCCGGCGGCGTTCTCGTTCACGCCCTGTTTGTTGCCGTCGTTATGCTCCACATCACTCGTCTTCCCAGCTTTCGTGGGCGGACGCGCGCGCGACGTCGCTCCCCCGGGCGCCGTGCGGCCCGAGGTCGCGGTGGTCACCTGCGAGGCCGCACTGGCCGTGCTGATCGGATAGCCATCGGGGAGCAGCCACTCCACAGGCGGCTCCTTGAGATCGATGCTCGCGCCAGAACTTACCTTGGCCCGCTTCGGCGACGACACCATGAATTCGGCTGCCTGGTCGGGGACGCACAACGCGGTCTGATACGTCGGTGGTGAAGGCTGCCCCAGCTTCGTCACGATCGCGCCGGCGATGCTCTGCGCCAACGTAGGCTCGTTAGGCGGCGGATTCGGGTTGTACGTCCCGCCGGGCATCTCGCCGCCATACCCGGACGGCCCACTCACTGTGACCGTTCCTCCGCCTGGATAGCAGCCTAGCAGCAAAGCTCCCTCCGGCCACACGGGCGTCCCCGGATCCAAAGCCATGCGCCAGGAAAATGCGGCTTCTCCCTTGTTCTTGTTTCCGAAATAGTCCTTGTCCCCATCCCGAATCACGTCGAGCCGCACAGGTTGCGCTCGCACCCTGACGTGCGGAGTTCGAAACGGCGTAACCGGCGTCTCGGCGACGGGCTTGATGATGTTGCCTTGCTCGCGATACAGAACCGCCTTGTAGTAATACGCAGTGCCGAGCTTGAGCCCTTCGAGCGAAGCTTCGTAGACCACGTTGCTGCCTGACGGGTTGGTGGACTTCCCCTCGGCTTGCAGCCCCAGGCTCTGAGTAGCGCCGTATTCAACCCGAAGCTTGCTGCCGGCCGTCATGCGCCAGCGGAAGATTGCGCGCTCGGCTCGGGGGTAGATCTGCGGCCCAACGATGTTGGCCGCGAGCGGCTCCTGACTGAAGGGAATCAGTTGCGCAGCGGCAGGTGCGGCGTTCAGCGCCGCCAGGATCAGCACCGCATACAGGTGTCTCATCTTCTCCGCCTCTAAAGGACTGACGCCTAACGTAAGGGCGTTCATCAGACAGCTTTCTCAGTCCTATCAGACGGCGTATGACGTTGTGGCGCCATGCTTTCCGCGCCCTGGCCGCGTGCTGACCTCTCGGAGATACCTAGTTCTTCGGCTCCTCGGGGGGTGGGCCGTGATCCGGCAGCCGGGCGTTGTAGACGTGCTTGAAGAAACTGTCTATTCCCTCTTCCAAATCGACGCGCCCGAGCACCAAATCGGCGAAGTGCTTGTCGAAGACTGTGTTCAGGGCGTCCGGTGGCGCCGGCAGCGCGACATCTGCCTCGCGCAACCACTCACGCAATAGCGACTCCGCCTCGTTAGGCTCCGCATCTTCTAACTGCACAAGCGCCGCGAGCGCGTTCCCTGTCTCGCCGGCCGCGACGGCCGCACGCGCCTCGGCGACAATCTCCGCTGCGCTCAGCTGACCCAGGACCAGTTTTGCAGCCAATGTGGACTTGTTCATGCGCCGCTCATTCGTACATCGCGTTGGGATCGGCGGCTGCCAGTTCCTGGAGGAAGCCAGCGATCTTTTCGGTGACGGCCTTGAAATACGCCGCTCCTTTTGACGCCGTGGCCGCCGCAGGGTTCCCCACTCCCGTGTCGTCCGTCACCTGCGTCCACTGCCTGGGCGCCCAGGCCCACCCTTCCCGCAGGCCCGCCACACGAAAGCGGCGTGCTGACCCGGGACCGGCTTCGTCGAGCGGGCGTACGAGGCTGGGCGCCACGTGCAGCATCAGGCTCGTCTCGAGCTCGCCGGCGTGATCTCCCAGATCCTTGAAAAACGCTTTGGCGTCGACGGACGCATACCAATTGAGCTGGCAGACGAAGAGCTGAACATCGAGTTGCAGCTCGCGGATCATCTGCTTGAAATCGTTCCCGCCGTGCCCATTCAGGATCACGAGCTTTCGCGTGCCGTGACGGGCGATGCCTAACGCGACATCTCTGAGCAGCGCGAGCTGCGTGCTCGGATTCATGTTGATGCAGAAGGGAATGTCAGCCTGCCCCGTGTTCACACCAAAAGGCACGGTTGGGAGAACGATCACGCTCGCGCCGGCCTCCCACGCGATGCGAGCCGATTCGGCGGCGATCGCGTCGCTCTCGATGTTGTCCGTGGCGTACGGGAGGTGAAAGTTGTGCGCCTCCGTAGCGCCCCACGGAAGCACGGCGACCTCGCGTTTCTCGCCGCGCAACGTCGCCCACGACGTTTCTGCCAACATGTAGGGCCGGCTGGACATTCGTCTTCCTCGCGGAGCAGGCGTCGAATTATCCAGCACCGCGCGAAGCACGACAACCGATGACTTACTGGAAGTCGTAGCGCAGCGAGCGCGGGAGTCCGGAGAGATGGATAATGACTGCGGCGCTTCCCCCACCGTAGGACGCGCGATAGCGCCGCTTGAGCGGTGTGAGATCGAACGTGAGCGTCCGTCTCAGGAGCGCTTCGCACATGTCACCGCCAGCATCATGAGCCAGTCTGGCGTGGACCTGGACGGGGTGCGATTCCATGAACACATGGCTGATCAGCAGCGCGATGCGATGTCGCGCGCAGCCGCCGCCGAAACGGACGGTCACCTGCAGTACGTCGCCCGTGATCGTCGCCGATTCGATTGTCAGCGGATCGCTCGGCCAGGCCGGCGAAGAAACGTCCGCGACGACATTGACAGCCCCATCGGCCATCGCGTTAGGTGCGACGCTGCCGGATGGCTCATTCCCGCAGGCAACGACCAATACGAAACAGACGACGGCGCTGGCGCGATGCATAGGCGTGAGAACCTCCGTACGCAGAACCCCGCTAGAGTGCAAGTGCCACGCGCGTGAAGATCAAGGCCACGCGCGGCCCTTTTTGTGCGGTCCCTCCGTTAGAATACAGACTCGACGCATCGCAGACGCGTTTCGCGTCCCTCCCACCCAGGCAGGTTCCATGACGAAGCCCTTATCGCGCTCGCCTTACCGCGACAGCTCCGAGCCGTCGCTCAACCTCACACAGCGCGTGCGCGATCGAGTGTCCGCGGCTGAGATCAAGCTGGCCTCCATGTCTGTTGGGACGGATGACAAGCTGCAGCTGCACGCCTTGTGGGAAGTCTTCAATCACTTCGGTGATGCGCGGCGAGAGCAGCGACGCCAGACTGGCGAGAAGGCTCTGCCAGGTCTTCGCGACGCGACACGTGCGTTCCGCCGTGAGCCAAGCCTCAGCACACTTGTCACAGTCGCCGGATATCTCGACGAACGCGGTCTGCTGACGCCCGTCAACTGAGCTAGCGATTAGAAAAGCGCCGCCGCCAC
>DATBKN010000072.1:0-3491 GCA_036555845.1 Gemmatimonadaceae bacterium
AGGGCTGAAGAAATAGAGAAAGCCGCCGCCGAGCGTGAAGCCGCCGCCGGAGATTTCGAGGTCGCCAGTCCCATTTCCAAAATCGATGTCCTCCTGCGAGCCTACCAAACCGGTCAGGGCACCTTCGACAAACGGCACAAAGCTCTTGCCAGCACTGGCAAAGTGGTAGCGGAGGCCAAGATCGCCATGACTCAGGATCCAAGACTCACCCTCGCTTTCCATCGAGGCGGCACTGGCGTCCAGGAACAGCGCGAGCTTGGGAGTGAAGCCCCAGCCAGCTGACAGCTGCAAACCTCCGCCGTTCTGTGTGTCGCTATCGAGATCATCCGCTGTGAGTGCGCTGCCGTTAAGCGCCAAACCGAGAAAGAACCCCTTCGCGCCTGAGTTGCCCGGGCCCGAGCGTTGGCTCGAGGCGACCATTGGATAAGCGAGCAACAACAGGGCGACCGCCACAGCCCGTAAACGCATACAATGTCTCCGTGTGGAAATGTGAATGAACGTTAATCGCCAAGTACCCTAACGCGCTGCGCGACTCAGAAATGCTCCATCAGTCATTGCGAGGGTGATGCGGTACCTGTCATTGATGGCGCGCAAGGCGCCCTCAGCCAGAATAGCATGACCCGCGGCGCTCGGATGCAGACCGTCGAGGCTGATGTACGTCCCGTATGGCGCAGCGCTTGTCATGAGTGAGACGGCGCTGAAACGAGGCTTCGGCCGGCCGTACAAGATTTCGAGATCGAAGAAGGCGTAACCACGTGAATTCGCTTGAGCACGCGCGTGGTCGTTCATCAAGGCAAGTTGTCTGTTCACAGTTGCTGCTTCGGCAGTCGTTAGGATGCGGTCCTGAGTCGTGCTGGAGCCAGCTGCGCAACTGAGCACGTACGGAGATAATCCGGCAGCCTTGCGTCCCAAGCCTGTGGCCACCGCTGTTGGAACGAGCACCGGTACGACGAGCAGGTTACGATTGTCATTGCAGTCGCCGCTCACGCTCACATGGAATGACGCGAGGAAGGCGGCACGGTCAGCCCAGAGCTCATCGCCGCGTCGGAGGCTGGACAGCTTCGCGATGTCGCGGCCCAGACCAACGACGAGCGCGCGTTGCGTTGTCGCGCCGACGCGATCGAGAACCTGACTGAATTGCGCCGACCACACGGCGAATGGAACAAAGCTGACGCCTGGAATGACGACGCCAGAATGAATACCGAGGATGTCGTTGGCGCCTAACTCGACAGAGACGAACGTTGGATGCAGCTTTTCCATGGCCGTTACCTGGGTCTCGCCTGGCGGGAGCACGCGCGAGTAGAGTCTGGAAAGAAGCGGGCCAGCTTGCAGCTCCGGCGTTGTGTTCAATGCGTCGCTGGTCAGCGCGCTGGGTAGCGCCAGGTTCTGTGTGGGGAAGACTATGCCTGGCTCGTTAGGTGCGCAGATGGCTGTCGCGTCTGACACGTTGGCCGGTTCACCGCTCATTCTTTTGAAAGTGATCACCGGAGCCGCAAGGGGTGCTTTACACCCCGGTGTGGCGATGCGTGGAATGATGAAGTTGGTCTGAGCGATGCGGGTGAGTTGGACGGGCCAGGCAACTTCCTGAGTCTGGGCGACGACGCCGTCGGACATCCAACCCATAGATACACTGGTGCCGATTGCCACGTAGCGCCGCAGCCAGTCAGGCGCCGCCGCCGAGTTCACCTGTTTGTTAGGCGATGGCTGAACGATCTGCGCGCTCTCGTCGCAGGCCGCGATCGTGAGGCAAAGGAGACCCACGCAACTTCGTGTCATCCGAACCATGTCCCGTCCCTCCTCCAAGGATGAGTCGTCCAAGCCGCGCGGATTCGCGGCTGCGAGACTCGACGTACCTATGAGCGAGATTTCCGGGACGAAGCGGACGCCGGGACGTCGCGCGCGTTCGATGACACCATTCGCAGCCGTGCTGCATAACCGCGCTTCAGCTAAGCCTTAGCGAGTCCGATCGGAGCTGCGTCGAAGCTCTTGCAAGGCGACAACTCGCTCGCGATATACGCGGAGCGTTTGCGCATCGGCGCGAGCAAGTTGTCCTAACGCCAGCGCACTGTCGGCAGCCTCGTGGGCCGGCCCAATTCGGCCCCGCTGCCAATACGTGCCGGCGAGCACATCGTACGCCCGGGCCCGAACCAGCGGATCCGAAATCTCCGGCGTATTGAGCCGCGTCAACGCCCGGTCGAGCGCGTCATTCATAGCGCCGTCTGCATCGACGGCAGTCGGCGACGGACTCGGGGCGCGCAGAATAGTTGCGAGAAACGCAGCTACCTGCTCTGTGACAGCGCGTTCACGCTCCACGCGATTCAGTTGCGTGCGAGTCGCAATGCCGAATGCGATGGCCAAAATGCTGATGATGCCTGCGGCACCTGCGGCAATCGGGTTTCGCCTAACGAACTTGCCGCTGCGGTACCACAAGGTCGCCGCTCGCACCGAGACTGGTTTGTTGTCGAGATATCGCTGAATATCGGCAGCGAAGTCGTCCACCATTGCGTAACGGCGATTCAGCTCCTTGGCCGTGGCGCTGAGCACAATGGCGTCGAGATCTCCACGCAACTTGCGCGCGAGCATGCGAACTTGCGTCTGTCGCGCGAATAGCATGGCCGCATCGCTTTTCAATGCCATCTCAGACGGTAGGATGAATCCTCCGTGCAGCGGCTCGGCGGCCGTTGGCGCAGCTGCACGGAACGGACGTCGCCCCGTCAGAAGCCGATAGAGAATGACGCCTAACGAGTAAACGTCGCTTGCCGCGCTAACGCGCTCGCCGCGTAACAGTTCCGGACTCGCGTATCCGGGAGTCAGCGCAGCTATCGAGGCCGGGGCATCGGCGGCCTCCGTCGCCGCCAACATCTTCGCGATACCGAAGTCCACCAGGCGCACGCGCCCCTCGCCATCGACCAGGATGTTGAAGGGCTTGAGGTCGCGGTGGATGACGAAGTTGCGATGCGCGCACGCCACTGCATCGCAGGCGCTGAGCATGAGTCGCAGGCGCTGCTCGACCGTTAAGCGCTTCGCGTCGCAGTAGTGACTGATCGGCATCCCTTCGACCAATTCCATCGCGAACCAGGGCCGTCCGTCGGGCGTCACCCCGCCGTCGTACAAACGCGCGATGCCTGGGTGAGCGAGCGACGCCAGGATTTGTCGCTCATCGAGAAAGCGTCGCACAAACACCGGATCGTTGATCTCCGCACGTATGACTTTGAGTGCCACCCTGCTGCGGTATTGCTCATCGGCGCGCTCTGCGATGTAGACGATTCCCATGCCGCCTTCGCCCGCCTGGCCAACGATTCGATACGGACCTATTTGCTCCTCGGCTGGCCTAACCTCCGCGGCGAGTCGAGCGACGAGCTCCGGATAAGCCCCTGCGGCCCCCACAGTGAACGTTCCGGCGCTGCTTTCAGCTGAACGCAAGAGGGTTTCGACGGCGGCGCGCAACTCGAGATTGTCTCCTATCGCGCCGTCGAGAAAGGCGGGACGCT
>DATBKN010000073.1:0-3004 GCA_036555845.1 Gemmatimonadaceae bacterium
TGCTCACGCTGCCGGTGTTGTTCGCGTTCTACTCGCTGCTGACGCAGGCGATCGAGCTGCGCGGCGCCGAATTCCATCCCGTGACGTTGCCCGGCCCAGCGGGCACGCAGCGTCAGCTGCTCTCACAGACGCTTCGATTCAGTCCGGCGCCGCAGAACATCAAGTTCTTCGTCGGTCCCAAGCAGTTCGACCTGCTGCGCTCGATCGACGCCGAGCTCGTGCGCGCGATCAACTTCGGCATCTTCGGATTTCTCGCCGTGCCGCTGCTCGGCGCGCTGAAGTGGATTTACGGCTTTGTCGGCAACTACGGCTGGTCGATCATCTTCCTCACGATCCTGATCAACCTCGCCATCTTCCCGCTGCGCCACAAGAGCGTCGTCTCGATGCGGAAGATGCAGCAGCTGCAGCCGCAGCTCAAGGCGATTCAGGATCGCTATGCCGGGCTGAAGGTGACCGATCCCGCCAGACAGAAGATGAATACGGAGGTGATGAACCTCTACCGCGAGAAAGGCGTGAATCCGGCGAGCGGATGCATTCCGATGCTGCTGACGTTGCCGGTGCTCTTCGCGTTCTACTCGCTGCTGTCGCAGGCCATCGAGCTCCGCGGCGCGCACTTCGGGGGCTGGCTCACGGACCTGTCGTTGCCGGACCGGTACTACGTCACGCCGATTCTGATGGGCCTCTCGATGTTCTGGCAGCAGAAGATCACGCCGACGTCGGCCGACCCCGCGCAGCAGCGGATCATGATGATCATGCCGCTCATGTTCAGCTTCATGTTCCTGCGCGCGCCGAGCGGGCTGGTGATCTACTGGTTCGTCAGCAATCTCTGGGCAATCGGGCAGCAGTACTTCACCAATTGGCTGATCGGGCCGATGGTGATCCAGGCGCCCCGGCCGCCTGCCGAGCGCAAGTTGAAGAATGTCGGCACGGGACGAACGCCCGACGCCGACAAAGCTTCTTAGTGGTCAGTGGACAGTGCTTAGTGGACAGTGGCGACGACGATGGCGTTGACAGAAGAGATCGTGGGATTCGTGCAGAGCGTCGTGACCGCGATGGGCGCCTCACTCAGCACGCGCATCGAGGAAACCCCCGAGGGGACGCGAATCAATCTGGAAGGCGAAGACGGCGGCGTGTTCATCCGCCGCGGGGGCGAAGGCCTGCAGGCGCTGCAGCACCTCGTCGCGACGGCGTTTCGCAAGCAGCTCGGCGACGACAACCGCATCGTCATCGACTGCAACGGCTTCCGCAGGGACAAGGACGCGGAGCTGAAGCAGATGGCGCGCTTCATGGCCGACAAGGCGAAGTCGAGCGGGATGCCGCAGGAGATGGGGCCGCTCAATCCGTACGAGCGGCGCATCGTGCACCTGCAGATCGCCGAGGATCCGGCCGTCACCTCCGAGAGCATCGGCGACGCGTTCATGAAGACCGTGATCATCTCGACCAAGCAATAATTCCCCGATGTTTTCGCCGGACGACACCATCGTCGCGATTGCAACACCTCCAGGACGCGGCGGAATCGGCGTCGTTCGCCTGAGTGGCGCTGCCGCGCGTGAAATCGCAGGCGCGATTCTCAAGAACGATCGCGAGCTGGAGCCGCGGCGTGCGACGTTCGTCCGCCTGGAACACGTGGACGAAGTCGTCGCAACCTGCTTCGAGGCGCCGCACTCGTACACTGGCGAGCACGTCGTCGAGATCAGCGCGCACGGCAGTCCAGTGGTGCTCGACACGATTGTGCGTGGCGCGATTGAAGCGGGCGCGCGGCTCGCGGCTCCGGGCGAATTCACGCTGCGCGCGTTTCTGAATGGCAAGCGCGATCTCGTGCAGGCCGAGGCGGTCGCGGATCTGGTTGACGCGGCCACGCCGCTGCAGGCGCGCGTCGCGTTCGATCAGCTCGAGGGAACGTTGACGCGGCGCATTGCGGCGATTGACGCGGATCTGTTCGCTCTGATCGCGCGGCTCGAGGCGTCACTCGATTTCCCGGACGAGGGCTATCACTTCATCGGGCCGGCGGAAACGTCGGCGCGCCTCGCGCGCGTGCTCGAGCACGTCAACGAGCTGCTGTGCGATGCGCGGCAAGGCCGCATCGTGCGGGAGGGCGCCACGGTGGTCATCGCCGGGCGGCCGAACGTCGGCAAATCGAGCTTGTTCAACGTGCTTGCGGGAACCGATCGCGCGATCGTGACGGAGGTTGCGGGCACGACGCGCGATCTGATCACCGAGCGGGTCGACGTCGACGGCTTGTCTGTCACACTCGTGGACACGGCAGGCTGGCGCGAGACGACCGACGTCGTTGAACGAGAAGGCGTGGCGCGTGCCGCGCAGGCGCGCGCGGTGGCAGACGTGCTGCTCGTGGTGCTCGATGCGAGCGAGGCGCTGACGCGCGAAGACGAACAACTGCTCGACGCGACCGCATCGCGCGATCGGATCATCGTCGCCAACAAGATCGATCGCGCGCCGGTCCGCCTGAAGGCGGACGCTACGTACGAAGCGGACGTAGTGTCCGGCTTTAGCCGGACCGAGGCGATTCGCGTGTCCGCGGTCACGCGCGAAGGAATTCCGGAACTGCGCCGCGCCATCATCGCGGGGCTGACCGGCCGCGAATCATTGCGCGATACGGTCGCGATCTCCAACACGCGGCACATCACGCTGCTCGAACAGGCGCGCGCGTCCCTTGTGGCCGCGCGCGATGCGGCGTCGACGCCGGCGACGACAGAAGAGTTTGTGCTCGCCGATCTGCAGGCAGCGCGTGCACGGTTTGACGAGATCGTTGGCGTTCGCACGCAGGACGATCTGCTCGAGCACATCTTCACGCGCTTCTGTATTGGGAAATGAGAACGCTCGGCCCGACGACGTTCGACGTCATCGTCATCGGCGCGGGACACGCGGGTATCGAGGCCGCGCATGCGGCCGCGCGCCTCGGGTGCCACGTCGGCCTCTGCACGCTGTCGCGCGAGACGGTCGCGCACATGCCGTGCAATCCCGCGATCGGCGGCACCGCCAAAGG
>DATBKN010000074.1:0-10971 GCA_036555845.1 Gemmatimonadaceae bacterium
GCACCCGCTGCGCTGGCGGCGCAGTTGCTCAGATGGCTGGGCGATCGACCGGAGCGCGACCGCGCCGGCCAGCGTGCCTCGCGCGTTGTCGAAGCCGGCCTGGGCGCCGCCGATCGCTCCTGCGATCTCGTGCTCGAGTTACTTGGGATTCCGTGAAGTACGTTTTTGAAAACGTCAACGGCAAGAGGTCTTCGGTCAAACCGATCTGTCGGATAGAACCGGATTCGGTTCGTCGCTGCCAACTCAGCTCATGGGCTGCAGCGCGCGATTACCGAAGAGCTTTGTTCTTTTTACAGAAACAAAAGCGTAGCTGACCCAGCGCCTGCGCTGCCGTCTGCTCTGTCTCAGGCTCTCGCTCCTTTCGATCGGCTCGCCTCGCGTCATCCGAACAGCAGCTGCTCTTTCAAAACGTCAACGGCAAGACCCTGTTTGATTAAGCGGCGATGTTTGTTGCGGCGGATCGGTTCGTCGCGCCTAACGGGAAAGCGCGCGCGGCGTCCAGGCTATCGACACGCCGAAGCCGTCGTCGTCGAATAGGTCCGATCCGCCGAAGAACGCGGCTGCCCTGAGCGAGATCGTGCGGGTGATCTCGAGACTCCCGCCCAGATCGAAGACGAGCCCGAGCTCCGAGTTGCTGGAGCACTTACCGCACAGGTCGAAGGTGACTCGTGGATGCACAAACGGGGTGATTGCGAGATCACCCTCGAGCGGGAAGCGATGCCCGACGACGATGCCCACTGGAATTCGAAAGACGGAGCGCTTGTTGATTGCCATGTTCACGCCCGACGTAAACAGAAAATCCAAGGGCGTTTCGGATGTCGACGTCGCGAGTTGGTATGCAAACTGACCACCGGCGAATACGGTGACCGAGTAGTCGCCTTGCTCCGGATCCGCGAGACCAGCGTCCAGCGACAACTGCGTCTTTGGCCCGGTTTGTTCGCGCCATTGAAACAGGGCGCTCACTCCGGCGATGCCGCCGTCCGCAACGCCGATATTGAACTCGCGCTCAACGACGCGCGGAGTCTGAAACGCCGGATATGACCACGCTTGGGCGCTGGCGCTCTGCGCGAGTGCGGACAGGGCGAGTGCCATCCCACACCACCGTCGTACGTGCTGCATAACGATAGTTCCTCCGTTCAGGGCGGCCGCCGTTATGACGGTTCGCCGTACGCGGAGAACGAAAATAGGACGCAACGAATTATGGCAGTCCGGACACGCAGATGGAGCACGCTGAATCGAACGAGACCGGACGCACGCGACACAAGTCGGAGCCGCTTCGCCTGGTAGCGAAGCGACTACCGACAATGTCGTCAGGCAGTGTTACGGCTGCTGAACGAGCTGCGCGCGGATCTCGCCGCCAGTGTTCATGCGAGTGTGCACGTTGACGTACGCCGTGCCTGCGCTCAGCCGCGTAAGCAGCGAATCCCAGGTGAACGACCCCGAAAACGTCGACGTCGGGGTGATCGTTCCAGTGTGCAGCGTCGCGAGCGTCGTAAAGCTCGTCGGCGGGTTCGTCTCCGGGAATGCGAAGAGGATTGGTCCAGCTGTTTCCGCGTCACCGGCGTGGATGTGCGACAAGATGACGGAGTCGATGCTGGCAACCTGGATCGTGAAGGTAATGCTGTCGTTGTTGAACTTCACGAGCGTAGCCGTACCTGTCCCGGTCGTCGTCACTGGATCAGGCCGTTCATTCGCGCCGTTCAACTGCGCTGTAAATGTGGTGCGTGTCACATTGGGACCGGTCGGCTCATCGTCGTCACCGCATGCGGCCGCGATACCGATAGTTGCAACAGCGGCGAAGGCCGCGAGCTGGCGTACTCGGTGATTCATAATCTGCTCCCGACTAGATGTTCTCAAAGACGTCGCTGCCGCTCCGGGCAGCACTCACAGCACCGCCTCTGCAATCGCGATGCCCTTCGAAGCAGCGTCGTCTGCTGGGAGCGAACTGGGCAGGCGCCTAACGAAAATAGTCAGGGCCGCTTCGCTGAGCGAAGCGGCCCGAGCCCTACCTCGTTAGGCAGTTCGGATTATTGCTTGATGAGATTCCCGCGAATCTCTCCGCCGCCATATTTGCGCGTGTGCACGTTCATGTACGCGGTGCCGGCGCGCAGACGCGTCACCAGCGAGTCGAACGTGAATATGCCCGAGAACGTCGAGCCGGTGCGCCGGATCATGCCCGCCTGAAACTGCGTATTGGCAGTCGGGAAGCTTGTCGGCGGAACCGTGGCGGGAAAACCGAAGATGATGCTCCCGGCACTGTTCACGTCGCCCGCGTGGATGTGCGACAACGTCACCGAGTCGATCAGGCCGATCTTGAGGTCGTACGAGATGCTGTCGGCTGCGCTGCCAAAGATGACCACGGTGCCGGCACCGACGCCCGTGGACACCCTGGCATCGGGCTTTTCATTCGCGCCGTTCAGCGTCGCACGGAACGTCTCCGTCACGATCGTCGGACCATTCGAGTCGTCGTCACCGCAGGCTACGACCGCAACCGCGGCCCACATTGCGATCAAATTCAACGCACGTACGTGCTGCAGAGTCATGAGGCCCTCCGGTAAAAGGTTTACCTGTGCAGCATTTAATGTCATCATTCCGACAGAAGCCACAAGGTCCAACATCACAGGGTCGGTCGCGCCGAGCCCAACTGTAGCAACTGCCTAACGAGGGCGTCGATCTCCAAACAAAACGGGCGACGAGTTGTCTCGTCGCCCGCTCATCACGCACACGCGCCTATCTAATGATTGTTGTCGCGTGCCATCTGATTTCGTCGTAACCGCTTTCTATTCAATCGCCTGCGCGTGCTCCGTCACTATGCGAACCTGGTTGTCCGCGACCTGCAGGAAGCCCCCCTCGATCGCGAAACGACCGGCGCGACCACCATCGCCGAGTCGCAAGGTGCCCTTTCCGAGTAGCGTCACCATCGGCGCGTGCTGCGGTAGGATACCCACCTCGCCGTCAAACGCCGGTGCCACGACGCTCTCGGCTTCTCCTTCGAAGAGAATCTTCTCCGGAGAGATGACGGACACGCTCAGCGCGGCCATCGGTTATGCCTTGGCCAACGTTTCGGCGTTCTTCTCGATGTCATCGGCGCCGCCGCACATGAAGAAGGCCTGTTCCGGAAATTGATCGAACTCGCCAGCGCACAAGCGCTCGAACGAGGAGACTGTCTCCTCCAGTTTCACGTACTTCCCTTCTCGCCCCGTGAACTGCGACGCGACTGCAAACGGCTGCGACATGAATCGCTGAATGCGGCGGGCGCGACCGACGACGCGCTTGTCCTCTTCAGACAATTCGTCCATGCCGAGGATCGCAATGATGTCCTGCAGTTCCTTGTAGCGCTGCAGAATACGCTGGACTTCCCGCGCGACGGCGTAGTGGCGCTCGCCAAGGTACTGCGCGGCGAGAATACGCGACGATGACGCGAGCGGATCGACGGCGGGATAGATCCCCAGCTCGGTGATCGCGCGGGATAGCACAACTGTCGCGTCGAGGTGCGCGAACGCCGTGGCCGGCGCCGGATCCGTGATGTCGTCGGCCGGAACGTAGATCGCCTGCACCGAAGTGATAGATCCGTTGCGCGTCGATGTGATGCGTTCCTGCAGGTCTCCCATCTCCGTCGCGAGTGTCGGCTGATATCCCACAGCGCTCGGCATTCGGCCTAACAACGCTGAAACTTCCGAGCCGGCCTGCGTGAACCGGAAGATATTGTCGATGAACACGAGCACATCGGCGTTCTCGCGATCGCGGAAGTATTCCGCGACCGTGAGACCCGTTAGGCCGACGCGCAAACGCGCGCCCGGCGGCTCGTTCATCTGCCCGTAGATGAGCGCGACCTTGTCGAGGATCTGTGCTTCCTTGAACTCGAGATAAAGGTCGTTCCCTTCGCGCGTGCGCTCGCCGACGCCGCAGAACACCGATTTGCCGCCGTGCCCCTTCGCGACGTTGTTGATGAGCTCCTGAATGATCACGGTCTTGCCGACGCCCGCGCCGCCGAAGAGGCCGATCTTTCCGCCTTTCACGAACGGCGCGACGAGGTCGATGACCTTGATTCCGGTTTCGAAGACCTCGGTCTTCGGCTCCAGTGCGATGAAATCCGGACGTTTGCGATGGATCGGCCAGCGCTCGACCTTCGCGGGAATCGCGGGGCCGTTGTCCACCGGCTCGCCGAGCACATTGAGGATCCTGCCTAACGCGGCATCGCCGACCGGAACCGAGATCGACGCCCCTGTATCCAGCGCTTCCATGCCGCGCACGACGCCGTCCGAGGACGACATGGCCACGGCGCGCACCTGGTTGCGCCCGATGTGCTGCTGTACTTCGGCGACGACGCGAATATCGCCCGACTCCGTCTTTCCGCGGATTTCGAGCGCGTTGTAAAGCTCGGGCAGATTATCGGTCTCGAACTCGACGTCGAGCACCGGACCGATGATCTGTACGACCTTACCGATGTTTTTCGTGGCTGTTGCCGTGGCCATTGTTATGCCTCGTTAGGTCCATCTTTTCCCTATCCCTATTCCTACCCCTATCCCTATTCCTACCCCTATTCCTATTCCTATTCCTACCCCTATTCCTATTCCTATTCCTATTCGAGCGCCGCTGCGCCCCCCACTATTTCAGCAATTTCCTGTGTGATCTGCGCTTGCCGCGCGCGATTGAACGTGCGCCGCAGCGTATTCAGCATCTCTCCGGCATTATCGGTGGCGTTCTTCATCGCGGTGCGCCGAGCGCCTTGCTCGCCCGCCGCTGTTTCAACGAGCGCGCGATACATCTGATTGCGCACGTATGACGGCAGCAGCTCGGAGAGAATTGCCTGCGCCGAGGGGAACAATAGATAGTCGCGCGCCACACCCTTCGTTTTTGGTGGTTCCACTGGAAGGATGCGTTGTGACTGCGGCGGCGTGGAGAGCGCCGAGCGAAACTGCGCGTAGACCACGTACACAGAGTCCAACTCGCCGCGGATGAAACGCGCCATCAGGTCGTCCACGAGCGACGCGGCGTCCTGCGCCGTCGGGCGATCGGTGATGTCCGTACGCGCCGTTACTAATGGACGCCCGACATACCTGAAGTAGCCGATTCCCTTGCGGCCAACGACGTGCAGCTCCGGCGCAATGCCCTGCTGCTCGAGCGAGCCTAACAAGTTGCGCGCTTCGCGAATGAGATTCGAGTTGAACGCGCCGCAGAGACCGCGGTTGGAGGTCAGGAGCACAACAGCCGCGTTGCGCACGCGCTCCGGTTGCCGCAGCAGCGGAAAGCGCTCGGCGAGCTCGGCGGAATACAGCGACGCGATCACATCGGCTAGCGCGTTCGCGTACGGCCGCGCCGCGACAACGCGATCCTGTGCCCGCTTCATACGCGACGTCGCGACCATTTCCATGGTACGCGTGATCTTGCGCGTGTTCTCGACCGACTTGATGCGACCTTTGAGCTCGCGACCTTTAGCCATCCGTAGTCGTTAGGGTTAGGGGTAGGGGTAGGGGTAGGCGTAGGTAGTTCCTATCCCTCCCCCTACCCCTACCCCTTGATTCGTTTGTAGTCCGCGATCCCGCGCTTGAGCGCCTCTTCGGTGCTCTTGGATAATTGCTTCTCCTTGCGAATCCCATCGCCGACTTGCGGATACTTGCTCGTCATGAAGTCGTGGAAGCCTGTTTCCCAGTCGCGGATGTCGGCGACCTTCACGTCATCGAGGAATCCGTTTGTCACGGCGTAGATGATCATGACCTGCTGTTCGGCCGCCATCGGCTGATACTGCGGCTGCTTGAGGACTTCGACGGTGCGCGCCCCACGATCGAGCTGCTTCTTCGTCGCCGCATCGAGATCGGACGCGAAGGCGGCGAAAGCCTCGAGCTCGCGAAACTGAGCGAGATCGAGCCGTAGCCGCCCGGCTACAGATCGCATCGCTTTGATTTGCGCGGAGCCGCCGACGCGTGACACTGAAATACCAACGTTGATGGCCGGCCTAACGCCTGCGTAAAAAAGGTCCGCTTCGAGGAAGATCTGGCCGTCCGTGATCGAGATGACGTTGGTCGGGATGTACGCAGAAACGTCACCCGCTTGCGTCTCGATGACTGGAAGCGCCGTTAGGCTTCCGCCCGGCGCGAAAATCGTCTTGCCGTCCACAACCGACGGATCCTCGGACAGCTTGGCCGCGCGCTCGAGCAGGCGTGAGTGCAGATAGAAGACGTCGCCTGGATATGCTTCGCGGCCCGGCGGCCGTCTCAACACGAGCGATAGCTGACGATAGGCAGCCGCCTGCTTGGAGAGATCATCGTAGATGCAGAGCGTCGCCTTCCCTTCCTGGTACATGAAGTACTCGGCCATCGCGCAGCCGCAGTACGGCGCGATGTATTGCATTGGCGCCGGATCCGACGCGCTCGCCGTGACGACGATCGTGTAGTCCATCGCACCGGCTTGCTTCAGCTTGTCCACGACCGCGGCGATCGTCGATGCCTTCTGACCGATCGCGACGTAGACGCAGATGACGCCCTGGCCTTTTTGATTGATGATGGTGTCGACCGCGATGGCGGTCTTTCCGGTTCCGCGGTCGCCGATGATGAGCTCGCGCTGGCCGCGGCCGATCGGAATCATGGCGTCGATCGCCTTGATGCCGGTCTGCAGCGGCTCCTTGACAGGCTGCCTAACAATGATGCCCGGCGCTGTCGATTCGACCTTGCGCGTGTGCGGCGTGTCGATCGCGCCGAGTCCATCGATGGCGTTGCCTAACGCATCAACCACGCGGCCGACCAGCGCCTGACCGACCGGCACCTCGAGCACGCGCGCCGTGCGGCGCACTTCGTCGCCTTCTTTGAGCTGCAGGAAGTCGCCGAGGATGACGGCGCCGATGTTGTCTTCTTCGAGGTTGAGCGCGAGGCCGACGATCTTGTTGCCGGTGCGCGAAGACGTGACCTCGAGCATCTCGCCCGCCATCGCCTTCTCCAATCCATAGATGCGAGCGATACCGTCTTTGACTTCCAGCACGCTTCCGACTTCTTCGACGTCGAGGGACCGCAGGTCGGCCGCCTCGATCTCGCGGAGCAGGATGTCCTTGATTTCACCGGGACGAAGCACTGTCTCTTGGGCCATAGATCAGGACTAGGGTCGAGGGTCTAAAGTCGAAGGTCTAAGGGACTTAAACCGCCCCCAAGAGCGCTTGTGAAAAATATCACAAGCGGCCCTTGGGTCAAGCTGGCCTACGTCCGGCTGCGTAAGCGCCCTGCCAGGAAGCGTTCGATTATGTCGATCGCGCGAAGTCGCGCTAATGAGGCCGGCTTTGTCCCGCAGATCCGCTGTGACGCAGTGGATAGATGCGACGACGACGCGAAGCCAAGCACGCGCGCAACGTCCCCAACGTCGTAACCTGGGTTCTTGGCCAATTCCGCAGCGGCCAACAGGCGGACCAAATCTATTGTGCGCTTGAGATTGGCGGCGCCGTCAGCCGCGAACGTGCGGCTCAGATGTTCGCGACTCACTCCGAGCGACTCGGCGATCGTATCCGTGCGCACCATGCGGCCGGCGTGCGCTACCAGGCGTTCCCACACTGCGCGTTTGAGCGCCGTCTCGAGGCCGAGCGCGGCAGGCGGTTTTTCGAGCGCTGCCTGAAAGCGATGCGTGAAGGTGAGCGGCAGGACGAGCTCGCGCAGCACCGCATCGTCCACGTGCTCGGTGATGACATCGGCAAAATCGAGAGCGATGCAGCGGGCGACGACGGGCGCGTCGGCGGCTCGAAGCGGCGTCAGCGCGAAGAACGGAATCGACGGGAAGTCGCGCGCCAGCTCGGCGGCGCGCCAGAGATCCTCGTTAGGCGTGCCGACGTCGAGGATCGCGGCGTCGATCAACGTCGTCTGAAAGAGGCGCACGAATTCGGACGCGGTGCGCGTCAGCGCGAGGCGTGACCGGCGGCGCGGGAAGGCAGCGCGCACCAGGCCACGCGCGCGATCGCGCGGCACGTAGGCAGCGACCGAAACGGGAATCGGACCGAATGCGGGAGCGGTGGCCTGGGGGGAGGGGTAGGGGGAGGCGGAAGGGGCTGTCATCTGCCGGAAGCGATCGACTAACGCGGCGGCGCTGAAGCGAGGCGCTCACGTGCCAGCCGCAGCACCTCACGCGCATTGGCATATGGAATGAGCTCATTGGCCTGGTCGAACGTCTCCCAGCGGCAGGCGGTGATCCCTTCGGCGAGCTGCGGCTCGGTTTCGGCGGTCGAGGACTCCATGAGGAAGAAGTGGCACGTCTTGTACACGAGGCTTCCGCGCCATTGGAAGCGCCACTTGATCGTGTCGATCGGGCCGATGAGTCGAAGATCGTTGAGTCCCGTCTCTTCGGCGGTCTCACGCACGGCTGCGACGTCCGCCGCCTCGCCGCCTTCAACGTGTCCTTTGGGAAAACCCCATTTGCCGTAGCTATCGCGAATGAGCAGGACGAGCGGCTCCTCCGCGCCTGGCGTATGCCTAACGACGACGCCGCCGGCAGATATCTCGGTGCGCACGCGGCCGCGGCGTGTCATATGTCTTCCAGCCCGTCGAGGTTCGCCTTCCCTTCCACGAACTGGCGCACCACAGGGTCGCGAGTCTTCTGGATCTCTTCCACGGTCCCGACCTGGCGCACCTGGCCGTTATAGAGCATCGCGATGCGATTGCCGACGCGATACGCACTTCGCATGTCGTGGGTGATGACAACCGACGTGACACCCAGGCGTTCGCGCATTCGGATCATCATCTCGTCGATGACGGCGCTTGTCACGGGGTCGAGGCCGGTCGTTGGCTCATCGTAGAGAACGTATTTGGGGCGTGCGGCAATGGCGCGCGCGATGCCGACACGCTTGCGCATGCCGCCGGACAGCTCGCCCGGGTATCGCTCGGTCACGTTAGGCAGGTCCACGAGCTCCAGCACCTCGTGCACGCGATCCCGGATCTCCTTCTCGGCGACGTGCGCGTGGCGCCTGAGCGCCATGGCGACGTTCTCACCGATTGTGAGTGAGTCGAAGAGGGCGGCGAACTGGAAAACGTAGCCGATATGCGAGCGCAGCTCATAGAGCTCTTCGCGCTTGAGCGTTGGTACTTCGGCACCGTCGACAAAGACGGTCCCGCGATCAGGCGTGAGCAGCCCGACGATGTGCTTGATGGCGACCGACTTTCCGCTCCCGGAATAGCCGATGATCACCATGGTCTCGCCTTCAGTAATGTCGAGAGTAAAGCCCTGCAGGACTTTCTTGCGACCGAATGATTTGTGAACGTCTTTGAGTTGGATCAATGCTGGTAGCTCGTGGCGCTTAGGTCTGAGCTCTTAGGTCTTCTCAGGTCCTGGCTCTTAGGTCTTAGCTCTCAGGTAAAACAACCGCACGTTTGTGATGCGAGGAAGAGGCCAGCAACGCAAAAAGGGGGCGAGCGTTTTGACGCCCACCCCCTACGACCTAAGAGCTAAGGACTAGGTACTATGCAGCAAAGCTCGAGAGCGCGCGACCGACGTCGCCCTCACGCAGTCGCTTGAGTGCACGATCACGGAGTTGGCGCACACGTTCGCGCGTGACGCCGAGCATGGTGCCGATTTCCTCGAGTGTGTGCTCGCGACCGCCTTCGAGTCCGAAGTAGAGTCGCAGCACTTTGGCATCGCGCGGCGGCAGTGTGCTGAGCGCGAGCTCGATCTCGTCGGTGAGGAAGCGGTTCATCGCCTCTTCCTCGGTGTCCGGCATTTCGTCGGAAACGAAGCGCTCGATGAGCGCGCGGTCACCCTCGGGGTCCATCGGCGCGTCGAGCCTAACGTCACCAGTGTTGAGTGCCGCCAGCGACTGCACGACGTCGACAGAAAGACCCGTTAGGTGCGCGAGCTCTTCGGGGCTCGGTTCGCGGCGCAGCTTCTGACGCAGGATTTCCGACGCCTTGATGATGCGCGAGAGATCTGCGGTGCGGTTGAGCGGCACGCGAACGGTGCGTCCCTGCCTGGCGAGTGACGACAGGATTGCCTGACGAATCCACCAGACGGCGTAGGAGATGAACTTGACGCCCTGGTCCGGATCGAATTTGCGCGCGGCAGTGAGCAGCCCGACGTTCCCCTCGCCGATCAGGTCGATGAGCGGGAGGCCGCGGTTTTGGTATTTCTTGGCGACCGAGATCACGAAGCGCAGGTTGCGCTTCACGAGCTCCTGGAGGCAGTCCTGGTCCCCGGCGCGGATTTTACGCGCCAGCTCGATCTCTTCGTGCGCTTTGAGGAGCGGATACGTCGAGACCTCGTAGAGGTACTGGTCCAGGATATCGCGCTCCGGTTCGCTGGGCGCGATCCCTTGCGGGACGGTCGCGCGGCGACGGCGGCGCTTGACTTCAGGCATGTAGTAGAGTCCTCAGTTACAGCTTTTGTGGTTGTGTTGGCGGTCCAACGTGCCTAGCGATCAAACCGCTGTTCGCCGGCAAGCGTTCCCGCGCCAGCAATTGGTCACATCGGATTGTTTTGGCGGCGCATAAGATACGGTCCAGAAACAGCTTCGCTAGTGTTTTGCTTGACGCTTGTGATAGGCCCGACTAGAGTACTTGGTTCCCTTCGAACCGGGTTTAGCAGTGAGTTTGTCGGGGGGAAAATCAAAGTCGGGGGGCGTAGCTCAGTTGGGAGAGCGCGTGAATGGCATTCACGAGGTCAGGGGTTCGATCCCCCTCGCCTCCACTGCGACGATCAGGATCGCGCAGAACCGACGCGGGAATAGCTCAGTTGGTAGAGCACAACCTTGCCAAGGTTGGGGTCGCGGGTTCGAGTCCCGTTTCCCGCTCTCAGGAACAACGACAGGTGAAGGACGGGGCGGTTAGCTCAGTTGGTTAGAGCGCCACGTTGAAATCGTGGAGGTCACAAGTTCGAGTATTGTACCGCCCATGCGCAGTGACGTAGTACGTGTTTGAGCGCCCATAGCTCAATTGGATAGAGCATTTGACTACGGATCAAAAGGCTGGGGGTTCGAGTCCCTCAGGGCGCATCAGAGGACCGGCGTGAACG
>DATBKN010000075.1:0-5955 GCA_036555845.1 Gemmatimonadaceae bacterium
TCCCCGAAAAAGCCACCGTCGATACGCTCCAGTCCCGTTCACATCCTTCCTCGTGTGCGTGCGATGTGCGCAATTGCATCGGCCACATCGGCCACGGGGTCGTCTCGGATCGTTCGGCCGGCGGTTGAGGGAGCAGCTCGAATTGCCGCACGCTGCGCGCGCCTTGGCGCACGCATGTCCCGGCGCAATCAGACCCCGTGTCACCGCCACCGATGATGACGACGTGTTTATCGCGTGCGTCGATCGCTTCGGCAGGTTCGATCGTCGCACCCAGCTCCCGCTTGTTCTGCTGCTCGAGAAAGGTCATCGCCAGCTCGATGCCTTTGAGCACCCGCCCCGGCGCCGGCAGGTCGCGCGGGGCTTCGGCACCAATCGTTATGCAGATGGCATCGTAGTCACGACGCAGCTGGTCCACAGTCGGTGAGACACCGACCGTGGCATTTGTATGGAAGCGCACGCCCTCGGCCACGAGTTGGGCGACGCGGCGGTTCAGGACATTCTTCTCGAGCTTGAAAGACGGAATTCCGTAGCGCAGCAGCCCGCCGACGCGATCGGCTTTTTCAAAGACGTCGACACCATGTCCGAGCCGACGCAACTGCTGGGCTGCAGCGAGACCAGCGGGTCCGGATCCGACGACCGCGACGCGGCATCCCGTTTCAGACGCTGGCGGCTGAGCGACGATCCATCCTTCCTGGAATCCACGATCGGCGATCGCCTGCTCGATGTTGCGAATCGCCACGGGTTGAGCGATGAGGCCGAGGACGCACGCCGACTCACACGGCGCGGGACACAAGCGTCCCGTGAATTCAGGAAAATTGTTTGTCGCGTGCAGCGACTCCAGCGCATCCTGCCACTGGCCGCGCTGCACGAACGCGTTCCACTCCGGAATGACGTTGCGCACGGGACATCCCGTGTCGCCGTGACAGAAAGGAACGCCGCAGTCCATACAGCGCGCGCCCTGCTCTCGCAGCACCGCCTCCGGCATCGGCTCATAGAACTCACGCCAGTGACGTGTACGGACGTCCACCGGCTCGCGCTTCGGCGTGGCGCGGCCTAACGTGAGAAAGGCCTTGGCGTCAGCCACGACGGAGCCCCACCTTCTGCTCGTCCGACGCGATTCGCAGGGCCTTCAAGTACTCCGTCGGAATCACGCGCACGAATTCGCGTACTGCTTCATCCCAATGGGACAGCACGTGCTTGGCGCGCGCGCTGTGTGTAAATCGCGCATGACGCTCGATGAGTCGGTGCAATAGCGCAGTGTCCGCCGACTCGATGACAGGCGCAAGCTCGACGAGCGCAAGGTTGCAGCGCGTGGAGAAATCGCCGGACGCGTCGAGCACGTACGCCACTCCACCGCTCATCCCGGCGGCGAAATTGCGGCCGGTGCGTCCGAGCACGACGACGATACCGCCCGTCATGTATTCGCAGCCGTGATCGCCGACGCCTTCGACAACGGCAGTCGCGCCGCTGTTGCGAACCGCGAAGCGCTCGCCGGCCACACCGCCGAAGAGCGCCTCGCCCGCCGTCGCGCCGTAGAGCGTCGTGTTGCCGACGATCACGGTCTCGTCAGGCAGGAACTTGGCGCCCTTGGGCGGTCGCACGACGATGCGGCCACCGGACAACCCCTTGCCACAGTAGTCATTCGCCTCGCCGATCAGCTCGAGCGTCACACCGCGCACAGCGAATGCGCCAAAGCTCTGGCCGGCCGACCCGGTGAACGTGAGGGAGATCGTATCATCGGAAAGACCGGTGTGACCGACGCGCCTAACGATCTCGCCCGATAGCATCGCGCCCACGGCGCGATGGACATTGCGAATTTCGAGTGCCGCGCGGACGCGTTCGCCGCGCTGCAGCGCCGGCTCTGCCAGCTCGCGAAGCGCCTGGTTCATCCCGGACGACAATCCGTGATCCTGCGCGCGCACCATGCGTCTCGCCCGATCGTCCTTGCTCGTCGCGGACACGGGCGTCGGAACGTGAAGCAGAGCAGTCAGGTCGAGGGCCTGCGCCTTCGCATTCGGTGCCGTGCGCTGACGCAGTACTTCGCTGCGGCCGACCATGTCGTCCATCCGGCGAAAGCCCAGTTGCGCCATGAGCTCGCGTACTTCTTCGGCCACGAAGAAGAAGTAATTGACGACGTGCTCTGGGCGTCCTGCGAACTTCTCGCGTAAGGCGGGATCCTGTGTCGCGATGCCCACCGGGCACGTATTGAGATGGCACTTTCGCATCATCACGCACCCTTCGACGATGAGCGGTGCCGTTGCGAAGCCGAACTCCTCAGCGCCTAACAACGCTGCGATGACGACGTCGCGCCCTGTCTTGAACTGGCCGTCTGTCTGCAGCCGCACGCGACCGCGCAATCCATTGAGCAGCAACGCCTGCTGCGACTCGGCGAGCCCAAGCTCCCATGGAACGCCGGCGTGCTTGATCGACGACAGCGGAGATGCGCCGGTGCCGCCGGAATCGCCGGAAATCGTTATGAGATCTGCGTGCGCCTTTGCCACTCCAACGGCCACGGTACCAACACCTGCCTCGGCGACGAGCTTGACCGAGATCGCCGCGCTCGGATTCACGCTTTTGAGGTCGTAGATGAGCTGCGCGAGATCTTCGATCGAATAGATGTCGTGATGCGGCGGCGGCGAGATGAGCGTGACGCCCGGCGTCGAATAACGTGTGCGCGCGATGATAGCGTCGACTTTATGGCCCGGGAGTTGTCCGCCTTCGCCGGGCTTGGCGCCCTGGGCGATCTTGATCTGCAGCTCGCTCGCGTTGACGAGATACTCTGTCGTGACGCCGAAGCGCGCTGACGCGACTTGTTTGATTGCGCTGCTGCGCTCAGTGCCGAAGCGCGCCGGATCTTCGCCGCCTTCGCCCGTGTTGCTGCGGCCGCCGATCCGGTTCATCGCGATCGCGAGCGTCTCGTGCGCCTCTTTGCTCAAGGAGCCGAACGACATGGCACCCGTGACGAAGCGCCTGACGATTTCCGACACCGGTTCGACATCGCTCAAGCGGACGGGCTCGCGCTCCACGAAGTCGAGTAGTCCGCGGATCGTAGAGCCGTTGCGGCTCTCCGCGTCTGCGACGCGGCTGAACTCCTTGAACGTGTCGTAGCGCGCGCTGCGCGCGGCATGTTGAAGCGTGGCGATCGTGCGCGGATTCCAGAGATGAGATTCTCCCTGGATTCGATAGTGGTAATTGCCACCGTCCTCGAGACGCTTGCTCGATCGCTCGCCGTATGCGTCGGCGTGGCGGCGCAGCGTCTCCTCGGCAATCATGTCGATGCCAACGCCGCCGAGTGGTGAAGGAGTGCCGGTGAAGTGACGCTGTACAAACTCGTGCGAGAGTCCGATGGCCTCGAACGTCTGCGCGCCGCAATAACTCTGGAGCGTCGAGATTCCCATCTTGGACATGATCTTGAGCAGGCCCTTGTTCACCGCCTTGACGTACGTAGCCTGAGCGTGAGCGGCATCTGCCTCGTTAGGTATCGCGCCACGGCTCACGAGATCGGTAATCGTATCGAAAGCGAGCGCCGGATACACCGCGCTCGCGCCGTAGCTGATCAAGAGAGCGATCTGCGAGACATCGCGCGCCTCGCCGGTCTCCACGATGATGCTCACCGCGGAACGGAGGCGTTCGCGTATGAGATGATGGTGCACGGCCGAGACGGCGAGCAGCGCGGGGATCGCCGCCCATGTCGCGTCCACCCCATTGTCACTCAAGATCACGAGATGCGCTCCGGACCGTGCCGCCGCCGCCGCGGACGCGCATAACGAGTCGAGCGCGTCTTGCAACGCAGGCGCGCCGCCCGCCGCGCGGAACAGCGTTGCCAGAACCGTGGAGCGCATGCGCTCGTCCTTCAGCGCAGCGAACTTCTCGGCGCTGAGCACCGGCTGATCGATGCGGATCTGGCGCGCGTGTTCGGGCGTGGCGTCGAGCAGATTGCGCTTGGGGCCCAGGTTCATACCGAGCGACATCACCAATTGCTCGCGGATCGGATCGATCGCCGGGTTGGTGACCTGCGCGAAACGCTGCCTGAAGTAGCCGAAGAGCAGTTGCGGGCGATGCGATAGCGCGGCGAGCGGCGTGTCGTTGCCCATCGACCCGATGGGCTCTTCACCTGTCGCCGCCATCGGAGCGATGAGCGCCTGCAGATCCTCGCTCGTGTAGCCGAACGTTATTTGGCGTTCCCTCAGCGCAGCCGGCCAAAGGGGGTCTGACCCCTTTAATGGGGTCTGACCCCCTTTATCGGTGAGCGGGATTCGCTGCTCCGTAATCCAACGGTGATATGGATGCAGCGACGCGAGCTCGCTCTTGAGCTCTTCGCCGTCGACGAGCCGTCCCTGCGTCGTGTTGACGAGCAGCATGTTGCCTGGGCGCAGACGCCCCTTCGCGCGCACGTTCTCGATCGGAATGGGAAGCGCGCCTGCCTCGGACGACAGAATTACGAAGTCGTCGTCAGTGACGACGTATCGCCCAGGACGCAGTCCATTGCGATCGAGCATTGCGCCGATCTTGCGCCCGTCCGTGAACGCGACGGCCGCGGGTCCGTCCCACGGTTCCATCAGCGACGCGTGGAATTCGAAGAATGCGCGCCGCTCGGGCGTCGTCCTGGAGTCGCCTTCCCATGCCTCGGGAATGAGCATCAGCATCGCGTGCGGCAGCGAACGGCCGGCCTGCACGAGAAGCTCCAACGCATTGTCCAGCGACGCCGAGTCGCTCTGATTTTCGGCGATCAGCGGGAAGAGCTCTTGCACGTTAGGCAGGCGCGGCGACGACATCTGCTCCTCGGCCACGCCCATCCACCGCAAGTTGCCGCTCAGCGTATTGATCTCGCCGTTGTGGCAGAGAAAGCGATAGGGATGCGCGCGCGACCACGTGGGGAACGTGTTCGTCGAGAAGCGCGAGTGGACGAGTGCGAGCCCGCTTGCGACTCTCGGATCTGCGAGGTCCGGGTAGAAACTGGCGAGCAGGGATGGCCGCACGAGGCCCTTGTACACGATCGTGCGCGAGGACAGGCTGGCGATGTAGAGCTGCTCGCCGTTCGAGTTGGCAAGGTGCGGCGCTGCCTTTTCGATCTGACGCCGCATGACGTACAACGTGCGCTCGAACGTAGAGTCGTCGTGGACATCGAGGTCCACACCACCCGGAGCCACAACAAACTGACGGATGCACGGTCGCGTGCGCCGCGCCGTTTGTCCGATGAAGCGTTCGTTCACTGGCACGTTGCGCCAGCCGATGGGCCTGCAGCCGAGTCCGCGTGCGATGTCTTCGACTTCGCGTTCGATGACTATTTGGTCGGCGCGGTCATGCGCCCGCGTTCGCGGGAGAAAGAACATCCCCACGCCATACTGCCCGGCGTCGGGGACGGCGATGTGAACCTTCGCGCATGTGGCGCGAAGAAAGGCGTGCGGGAGTTGGAGTAGAACGCCGGATCCGTCGCTTGTTTCGGGATCGCTCCCCACTGCACTGCGGTGCTCGAGGTTCTCCAGGAGACGCAGCGCATTGCTGACGACTTCGCGCGATCGCTCGCCTCGCAGGTGAGCCACGAAGCCCATGCCGCACCCGTCGTGTTCATGGACGGGATCGTAGAGCCCGTTCGCTGCCGGGAATCCCGCGCTGTTTTGTGGCGGATTTCTACGCATCGCTCACGAACATGCGAGCGCAATACTGTGCATCAAGCAGTATGTCGTGATCTTTTGCCACTCTAAGCGACAAAAGACCGTTGGCCACGTGGATGGCTCGTTATGCGTCCCGTCGAGGACATCTGCGTCAACTGCATTGAACCACAGAGAACACAGAGAACTACATGAGGTTTTCCTCTGCGTTCTTCTATGAGAAAGGTTGATTCGTCAAGGCCCAACGTGGTGGGCCTCAGCGTTTCCACCGGTGGTCGCTCCTCAACCATTCTTCTATCCGCACTCTGGCGAAGCGGCGCATCGGGGCGCCCTGGTGCAAGTT
>DATBKN010000076.1:0-17367 GCA_036555845.1 Gemmatimonadaceae bacterium
GGTCTCGATGAGGCGCCGCAGGCGTATCGGCGGCTCGGCGATGTGCTCGCGGCGCAGCGTGGCACTGGTGAGGTAGTGCACACGCTGCGACCGCTGATCGTCGTCATGGCTGGACCTAACGAGTGCGATCCGTACAAAGACTGAACGGTTAGAAGCTGGCGCCTAACAACACGGCGTTGGCAAACAGCGTGTACGTGCCGCGCCAGTGATCGCGAAAGACAGGATCGCCGGCAAAGGCGATCACTCGGCCGCGGCCAACGCGCTCAGTCCACAGATACGGTGTGAGCGCGAGCCGCGCCGGCATCTCGGGCCAGAAGTAGCCGGCAAGGCGCAGGCGTTGTTCAGGCGCGTAACGCACGACTGCTTCTCCAGCGCGCAGATCCTTCGGAATCGTGTAAACGCGATCCGAATTGACCAGCGCGGCGAACTCCGTCTCGAACACACCGGCCAAGAGCGGGGACAGCGTGTCGCCAGTAACACGCGCGATCGCTCCTGGTACGTTGCTCGGAAGCGGCGCACCGCCGGCGCTGTCGGCGCGTGTAGAATCGCGACGCAGCTTGGCGCGCATAACGCCGCGATCGCCAGCCGCCCACGCCGTCGCCGCGTCGATCGTGATGAGCACGCCGCCGCCGCGAACCCAGTCGGCGATGCGCTGGCGCCCGGCATCGCCTAACGCGCGGTCCAGCGCGCCGCCCTGCGCCGACGGGACGATGAGCACGTTGTAGCTCTCGAGCCCGTTGCCGCTCGCGTAGGCGGCGTCGATGGCGCTGATCGGCAGCCCCATTCGCTGGTCCAGTGCGTACCACGCGAAGCCGTAGGAGTTGCCGCCCACTGGGGGACCGCCTAACAGCGCGACGCGCGGCGGAATAACGGGCATGACGCTGCCGCTACCCAGGTCGATCCCTTCGTCCACCCCGGCCGAGGGAAGCGGTGTGACGCGCGCACCCGCAGCTGCAGCATTTCGCTGCACAACCGCGTGCACAGTCGAGTCATTCATCGCTGCCCGCACAACCAGCGCACCACGCGCAAAGCGGACGCCACCTGCCGTGAAAGCTCGCGGCGCGTACCACACGCGTACGCTGTCGCGTACGAGCGACGCGAGAAGTCGAATCGACGATTCACTACCGGGCTCGAAGGCGTAGCCATAGCGCCCGCGCGCCCACTCGCGTGCTTCGCGCGGCGCGGTGCTCACGCGCTCCAATCCGGCGGGCAGCGTGCGAACCGACCAGGCGCGCACGCGGTAGGCGTAAGGCAGTGACCATGCTGTCACATCGTAGAAGCGATCCGGAAGCGCCGTGCGGCGCGACTCCAACTCGCGTTGAATGAACACCGAGTCGAGTGCGGCATCCGGTTCGAGAATAGCGCGCGCGACGTTGCCTTGCGGCTGCGCCATATCGACGACGTACCATCCAGCGCCGGTTCGCAGCGCCTTGGCCTGGGACTCGCCGTGCGCGACCGCATCGCGCAAGTCTACCGGAGACGTTAGGCGATGCACCTCGATGCCGTTATCCATCAAGCGCGCCGCGAGCGAGTCTCCGCGTCCCTGCGCGTCGCGCTCGAGAACCACAGCGCGCATACCGCTCATCGCCTTCTCGCCACGCGAGATCGCCTCGCGCCGAGACGCGAGGTAGTCGCGCACGATCTCGCCGCGGTGGCGCGCGGAGTAACGCGCAGTCATCCACTCGGCCACATAATGGTTGTGCGCGGCGTCGCGCAGCGTGCGAATCGTCCCATCGGAACGGCGCGTCGCGCCGCCGCCTGACGAGGCAGACTCGAAGAGCATACCGATGGCACCGGTGAGCATTGGCCAGCTCTCGCCGTAACCAGGATAAAACGAGTCATAACCTTCGCGGCGGAAGAAGGACCAGCCGAAACGATCGAACGCTTCCTGATGCGCCTTGCCGAAGCGCTCGAACCAACTCGGCAGCGTCGACGGGTTGTTGAGATTGTTAGGCTCCATCGGCGGCGCAAAGTAGAACGTGGAGCTCGTTCCCATTTCGTGCAGATCGACGGCGACGTGCGGCCACCAGCGCATGAATGTCGAGACGCGCCCGCGCGTCTCCGGGTGCGAGATGACGAACCAGTCGCGGTTGAGATCGAAGTAGTAGTGACTCGTCCGCGCGCCTGGCCATGAGCCGGCATTGTTGAGCGCTCCGCCATCGATCGATGGCCGCTGAGCGCCGCGAGTCCTTTGCACATCATGTACGTGCCGCTCGCGTCCGTCGGGGTTCTCGTTAGGGTCGATCAGCACCAGGGCGCTATCAAGCACAAGGCGCGTCTCGGCGTCTGTGCCGGCGGCGAGTTGATACAGCAGCGCAAGACCGGCTTCGACGCCGGATGCCTCGCCCCCGTGCACCGAGTGCTCCAACCAGACGAGTACGGGGAGCCGCTGCACTATTTGATTGAGGTCGCCAGCGCCACGCGGATCCGCGATGCGCTGCGCATCGCGCTGCAGTTCAGCGACGCGTGCGATGTTCGCTTCACTGCCGACCGCGATCACCAGCATCTCGCGCCCTTCAAATGAGTGCGAGACCGTGTCGACCTTGATGCGCTTGCTCGCGGCGGCGATGCGCTCGATGTAGCGCATCATGCGTTGGTGCGACGTGAACTGCTCGCCGAATTCGTAGCCTAACAGCGATCTCGGCGTTGGGACTTTCGGGTCGTATGTGTTTCCTGGGTCCGAGAAGGTGTGCTGCGCTATTAGAGGAGTTGCGCTCAAGGCGAGAAGGAGAAAGGACTTCATTAGATCCCAGGTCGAAGGTCTAGGGGCGAATGTAGAGGTCGATAGTGATAGTGGGAACGCTGGCGCCGGGCGCTCGGCCCTTCTATCTCTCGCTCATGTACTCCTTTATGCTCGCGGCTCACAACATCGTCAGATGGGTTGTCCTCCTGACGGGCGTCATTGCTCTCGTGAATTGCTATCGAGGGCTCTTCACGGGCGCAGCCTGGATGCCGCGCGACCGCAGTATCATCGCGGCGTACGCCAACACATTCGGACTCCAGTTCCTGCTCGGGCTGCTGCTGTACGTCTGGCTCAGTCCACTAACGCGAACGGGCTTTGGCGACATGGGGGCGGCGATGCGCGACCCGGCGCTTCGCCTGTTCGTCATCGAGCACCCGCTCGCGATGTTTGTCGGGCTGGCCCTGGCGCACATCGCGCTGGCGCGCACTCGTAAGGCAGCCACCGATGCCGCGCGCTGGCGCATCGCGGCCATACTCCTCACGCTCTCGCTGCTGCTCGTGCTGGCCAGAACGCCCTGGATGCGGCCGCTGTTCCCCGCGTTCTAGAGTAAGACATGTGGCGTGCGCTGGTGATCGTCGCGCGACTCGGCCCGCTCGTCGCGTCGTTCTGGCGCGACCGGCGTCGCTACTTCCTGGCCGGCGCTCCGCTGGAGCGATCCTGGGAATTCCACCAGCGCAGAGCACGGCGACTCGTTGATGCCGTTGTCTCGTTAGGTCCGACGTTCATCAAGCTCGGGCAGGTATTTGCCGCCCGCGCCGATCTCTTGCCTGAGCCCTACGTCGGCGAATTCGGCAAGCTCACGGATCAAGTTCCGCCGTCGCCGACGGCGCAAATCCGCGGCATCATGGAAGCGGCGTACGGCAAGCCAATCGAGGCCATCTTCGAGCGATTCGACGACGTCGCCGTTGCCGCTGCGTCGCTGGGGCAAGTGCACCGTGCGCGCTTCGACGGCCAGGACGTCGCCGTCAAGGTACTGCGTCCAGGTGTGCGCGAGCTCGTCAGGCAGGACATTCGTATCGCAATTCCGCTCGCTCGATGGATCGCGCGGAACTTTCCAAATCCTCACATCAAGAACGCGCGCACCGTTGTCGAGGAGTTCGCGCGACGCATTCCCGAAGAGATGGATTTCGAGCGCGAGGCAGTGTTCGCGACGACGATCAGAGCCAATTTCGCGAAGACGCCGGGCGTGATCGTGCCGCATGTCGTCCCCGAGCTCGTGCGGCCCAACGTTCTCGTGCTGGAGTACATCGAGGGGAAGCGCATCGATCGGCTCATACCCTCGGACATTCCATCGCCGCGACAGATCGTGGCCAAGGTCATCGAGCTGTACATCCAGATGATGCTGATCGACGGCCTCTTCCACGCCGATCCGCATCCTGGGAACCTGCTCGTCACGCCGGAAGGAACCGTTGTACTCCTGGATTTTGGCATGGTGATCGAAGTTCCCAAGGAAATGCGGCGCAACCTGGTGCGAACAGTGTTCGCGGCGATCCGGCGCGACGTAACAGGAACGCTGGAGGGCTTCCGCGCGTTAGGCTTGATCGATCCGACAGCCGACCTGACCAAGCTCCACGGTCTCGCCGAGCGTCTCATGTCGATTGCCTATGACCGCGGGACGATGCAGGAGCGCTTGGAGCTGGTCGCCAATGAAGTAATGGCGACGCTGTACGACTGGCCGGTCACACTGCCGAGCGAAATGGTGTACTTCGCGCGCACGGCGGCGCTGATCGAAGGACTGGGCGCGCGCTACGATCCGTACTTCAACGCTGTGACGTTCGCCGCGCCGATTGCGATCAGATTGCGCGGGCCGATTCTGCGGTCCTTGCAGGAAGTCGGCGTGCCAGCGCCCATCGATTGGGCGACGGCGATCGGTGCTGCGCTCGGTTTTGCCGCGCGGCGCGTGGTGGAATTCGGCGAGCGCCTGCTGACGCCGCCTAACGGCGGCGCGAAGGTTCTGGCGCTGCCTCCCGCGGCGCAGGGTAATACATCCGCTGCAGAATGATCTCCGCGCGGCGCCGCGCGACGGCGCCGAGCGGCGACCAGCGGCGCGGGGCGGGGAGGACGGCGGCGAGCCGCGCCGCTTCATCGCGCGTGAGACGCGCAGCTGGTTTGCGAAAGTATTGCCGCGCCGCCGCTTCGGCGCCGAAGATGCCGTCGCCCCATTCGGCGATGTTCAGATAGATGTCGAGGATGCGCTCCTTCGTTAGGCAGATTTCCAGGACGAGCGCGAAGTAGGCCTCGACGCCCTTGCGCACGTAGGAGCGGCCTTCCCAAAGGTACAGATTCTTCGCGACCTGCTGAGTGATCGTCGAGGCACCACGCAGACGGCGGCCGCGTCGCCTGCGCTCGAGCGCGTTCTCGATCTCAATGAAGTCGAGTCCGTAATGCAGGAAGAAGCGGTCGTCCTCGGCCGCCAGTACTGCGCGGTGCAACGCGGGATTTATCAGCCGGTGCGGAACGACATAACGCCGCGGATAGATCGGGCGCTTGCCCTGAAAGAGGCGCTCGACCGAGCGCGCGAGCATGACCGCTGTCGTGGGGGGCTGCGCAAACGCGAGCGGCAGCACCAGAAACCATGGCGCAACAAGGGCCACAATGACGGTGTACAGCGCGATACGGCGAACGCGACGCCATGGGATGCGCGGGGGGGCGTGCATGGGCCGGAAAAGTACAACGGAGGGGCGACGGCGGAGCTTCCAAAGCGGCGGTGTGAAGTCGATCTTGCAGACGTGCAATCCGATTCCGGTACAACCATGAACACGGCGTCGCGGGAGCTGACCGCGGCGGTTCCGGCACGCGCGAGCGGAACGCGTCGCTGGGCCCTGCTCGTTTGCGGCACGCTGTCACTCGGTCTTGGCTTGCTCGGAGTATTCGTCCCGCTCCTGCCGACGACATGCTTCCTCCTGTTAGCGGCGTGGTGCTATGCGCGCAGCTCGCAGCGTCTCTATGATCGGCTGCTGAACGCCCGGATCATCGGTCCGTATCTGCGGCGCTATCGCGAGTCACGCGTGATTCCGCCGAGGGTCAGGATCGCCGCGCTGGTGATGATGTGGATCACGATCGGCTACGCAGTGTTTACATATCCGAATCTTGCCGTGCGCCTAACGCTCCTTGCCATTGCGATCGGCGTCACATGGCACCTCTTTGCCCTCCCTGCACAACGGAAAAGCGTCGCAGAGTCACGCAGATTTGAGCAGCGATAAGGGCGGAGTTCTTGTAGCGGTTCAACGCTTTTCAATTTCAATGTTCCATTCGCGTTCAGCCGCGCAATTTCTGCGTTCATCCGCGGTCCCGCTTTTAGGGGCCGGGTGGTTGGCTGTCTCGACCTGCGATGCACAGCCGCCCCGTGTGCGACTCGGCATCGACGTCCTACTCAGTGATTCACTGCACGTCATCCAAGGCAAACGCGTCGGGCTGATTACCAATCATACAGGACGCGACGCTGACGGAGTAAGCACGATCGATCGCCTGGCGAGAGCGTCAGGCGTTAGGCTCACTGCGCTGTACGGCCCGGAACATGGCTTGCGCGGCATCGCGAAGCCGGGAGAGCGCGTCGCATCGACTGTAGATTCTGCGACCGGGGTGCCTATCCACTCACTGTATGGCGAGACGCGCACGCCCACTGCTGAAATGCTGAAGGATGTCGACGTACTCATCTTCGACATTCAAGATGTCGGCGCGAGGGTGTACACATACCCCTGGACAATGGCGCTCGCCGCCGAAGCCGCCAAGAAAACCGGCAAGACGTTCGTGGTGCTGGACAGGCCGGATCCCATTCGTGCCGATCGCGTCGACGGTGGGGTGCTCGATCCCAAGTTCCGCTCGTTCGTCGGCGCGTATCCTGTGGCGATCCGCTATGGCCTAACGATTGGCGAGCTGGCCCGCTACCTGGTGCGCACCAAGCAACTGGATGCGAATGTGCGTGTCATCCCGATGCAGAACTATTCCCGCTCGATGTGGTGGGACGAGACTGGAATCGAGTGGATCAATCCGTCGCCTAACATGCGGTCAATCGATGCCGCTGTGCTGTACACGGGTACGGTGTTCTTCGAGGGGACCAACGTCACCGAAGGGCGCGGAACCGACGCCCCGTACCAGCTGATCGGCGCGCCGTGGCTGGTTGACGCTGGGGCCATCGCGCGCGAGCTCAATACCCGCAACCTGCCTGGGGTGCGCTTCGACTCCACCACGCAAACACCGACCGCGGGCTACAAATGGGCCGGACAGACGATTCCGATGATCCGTGTAACCGTCACAGACCGGAATGCGGTGCAGCCCGCGGCTGTCGGCCTCCACATGCTGCGAGCGATTTACGTGAGGCACCGGACGCAATGGGAGTGGCATACAGCGCAGATCGATCGTCTCGCCGGGAGTGATCGACTGCGCGCGGCCGTGGAACGTGAGGGGGGGATCGAAGCGCTGCTGCCTGTTCTCGAGCGCGAGTCGGCCGAATTCGCGCGCTCGACGATGCCGGATCGTCTATACCGATAACTGAACTAAGCTTTCAGCTGCCAGATATCAGTTCTCAGGTCACAGCCTGCTGAGTGCCTAGAATTCTGTTGTCTGGCAGCCGACAGCTTTGGTTTGCCCTGATTGGGAAACCCTCCGCCCGCCGTGCCCGTAGGAGCCCAACCCCTTCGCTCCCCGCATGTCGATCCTTGAAGCCGTCCGCCTGGCGCTAAGCCAGCTACGCGTGCAGAAGCTGAAGAGCTTCTTCACGCTCCTCGGCGTGACGATCGGCGTCATGTTCCTCATCGCGGTGGTCTCGGTCGTGAACGGGATGGGACGCGCGATGGAAGATGACCTCATCGGCAAGATCATCGCGAAGGGGAGCTATGAGCTGCGCCGGCGTCCCAACATCGTGATGGGGGATGTCGATGAAGCCACATGGCGCTCCTGGTCGCAGCGCCGACGCATCTTCGAAGACGACGTCGCCCCAGTTGCCGCCTCCTTGGAACCTGGGACGCGCTGGGCGATCACGAGCGGCGAGCAGGAGCAGCTCGAGTCGCGTTATGCACGTCCACGGAGCGTGGAACTCACCGCCGTCACCGAACAGTGGTTCGACATCAAGAACATGGGGGTGAGCGAAGGCCGGCTTATCGCGCCGCAGGAATACGAAATGGGTATTCCTGTCATAGTGATCGGCGAGGACGTGAAGAAGCACTTCTTCCCAGGTCTCAGCCCGCTCGGTCGCGAGATCAGCATCAACAACCTCCCCTATAAGGTCGTCGGCGTGGCGGAGTCCCAAGGCAGCTTCATGGGCATCTCCATGGACCGTTTCGCCATCGTGCCATTCAAGTCGCCGGCGCACCGTCTCCTCAATCGTTTCAAGGTCATCGACGGCCTCATCGTGCAGTCGCCTAACGAGCAAGTGATGGCGACGAACATGGAGGCGACGCGAACGGTCATGCGCTCGCGCCACAAGCTGCGCCCCTCGCAGCCAGACGACTTCACGATGCAGACGGCCGACGCCGCGCTCGAGTTCTGGAAGAAGATCGAAGGGATCATGGTTGTCGCTGGCATTGCGCTGCCGGCCATCGGGCTCATCGTCGGCGCGATCGTCATCATGAACATCATGCTCGTCGCGGTCGCCGAGCGGACGCGCGAGATAGGGGTGCGCAAGGCGTTAGGCGCACGTCGGCGTGACATCCTCAGTCAGTTCCTCGTGGAGTCGACGACCCTCAGTCTCGTGGGCGCGATCGCGGGAATCCTTGCAGGCATCGGCGTCGCTCAAGCCGTGAAAGCCGCCTCGCCGCTTCCCGCGACAGTGGCGCTATGGTCCGTTTTCGTCGCTGTGACCGTAGGTGCCGGCGTCGGGATCATCTCGGGCGTGTATCCCGCATCGCGGGCCGCGCGGCTGGATCCGGTCGTCGCTCTGAGGCAGGAGTAGAGCCATGCGATTCTTCTCGCGCATCGCGTCACTCTTCGAGGGCGTGGTCATCGCCATCGATTCGATCCGGCAGAATCGCGTGCGCGCAGCGCTCACGATTCTCGGTATCGCGATCGGTGTCTTCGTCGTGGTCGTCATGTCAGCCGCGATTCACGGCATCAACGCGAGCATCGCGACGATGTTCGAGTCGCTCGGTCCCACGACGTTCTTCGTGAATCGCTTCCCCATATCGCTCGAGGCGTGTGACGACTCGGACGAAACGTGCAAGTGGCGCAACAACCCCCCGATACGACCTAACGAGATAGCGGCGATGCGCCGCCTAACTAGCCTGGACGAAGTCGTCGAGCGCACAGGGACGTCCGCTCGCGTCAAATACTTCAACCGCGAGCTACCCGGCGCGAACATCGAGGTGTACAGCCCGAACTGGCTCGTGATTGGCGGTGGCGACATCGTAGCCGGTCGTAATTGGACCCCTGCGGAAGACGGCAACGGGTCGCCTGTCATCGTGATTAACGAGAAGATGGCCGCGCGCCTCTTTGCCGAGAGCGATCCGCTGAACAAAGAGATCAGTGTCGATGGCACGCCGTTCCGCGTGATCGGCGTGTATCACGAGGCTGCAGCGTTCCTGGGAGAAGGCGATCGCCCTCAAGGGATGGTCCCAATGGGAACTGGCCTGCGCTATTTGAGAGTCTGGACCGACTGGATCGACGTCGCGGTTCGCCCCAAAGCTGACATCGCGCGCGACGACGCAATCGACGAGGTCGTAGCGGTGATGCGCGGGCAGCGCGGCCTGCGACCGAGCCAATCCAACAACTTCGCCATCATCACGCAGGAAAAGCTCTTCGAAACGTGGAACACGATGACCGGGGTATTCTTCCTCGTTATGATCGTGCTGTCTGGTGTCGGACTGATGGTCGGCGGTGTCGGCGTCGTCGCGATCATGATGATCTCGGTCACGGAGCGCACCCGCGAGATCGGTGTTCGTAAGGCGTTAGGCGCTACCCGCGCCCTGATTCTCTGGCAGTTCCTCATCGAGGCGGCCACGCTAACGGCGATCGGTGCCGCGATTGGCTTCATGATCGGCTGGCTGGTCGCCCTCGTCGTGCGCTCTGCGTCGCCGATTCCAGCGAGCGTGCCCCCGACCGCCGCGCTCATCGCGCTCGTAGCCAGCACGATCACAGGAATCATGTTCGGAATGCTCCCGGCGTCCCGGGCGGCGAAGCTGGATCCGATCACGGCGCTGCGATACGAGTAGTAGAGAGGGGTAGGGGCGGGGATAGGACGTGAGGTAGATTGGCCCGTCCTGTCATCCTACGCCTACCCCTACCCCTACCCCTACTCCTATCCCATCGCACTTGGTCGCCCTTCCTTCCTCCCCCGCCGACCTCAAGTCCGCAACGTGGCCGGACATCGAGGCGCTCTATAAGTCGGTTCTCGAAGCGCCAGTCACGCCGGACCGTGCGGAAAGCTGGCTGCGTACCTGGTCGCGCCTGGAGGAGATCGTAGAGGAAGCAGGGACGCGCGCGATGGTCGCCTACACATGCGACACCGCGGACCCTGTGAAAGAACAGGAAAACTTGCGCTGGTCTGCTGAGATCTTTCCCCGGGCCGCCGAGCTGCAGGTGCTGCTCGCGAAGCGTTTGCTCTCGCTCGGCTACTCCCGCCCCGACCTCGAAACCGTGCTGCGCGGCATGCGCACCGACATCGAGATCTTCCGCGAAGAGAACGTCCCACTGTTCACGCAGCTCGAAGAGCTGGTTTCCGAATATCAGAAGATCACGGGTGGGCTCGCTGTGGATTGGGATGGCGATCGAATGACGATCCCGCAGCTGCAGCCGTTCATGAAGTCGCGCGACCGTGCAGTGCGAGAGCGGGCCTTCCGCGCGCAGTGCGCTGCATACCTGGAGCAACGCGAGGCGCTGAGCGCACTCTTCGATCGCATGTACGCGCTGCGGGATCAGATCGCGCGCAACTCGAGCTTCAGCAACTTCGTCGACTACTCCTTCGCGTCGAAGCATCGCTTCGACTACACGCCTGACGAGTGCCGCCAATTCCACCGCGCAGTGGAGGAGACGGTCGCTCCGGCCGTCGAGCGCTTGATGCAGTACCGCCGCGAACGGTTAGGCGTCCCGACGCTGCGACCGTGGGACACCGCCGTCGTGCTCGAGACCGTGACAGCGCCCGTTCCCTTCAAAGACACGCCCGGTTTAGTCGATCCGGCAAAGAGCATTTTCAACGCACTGGATCCGCAGCTCGGTGCGCAGTTCGAGCTGATGGCGCGGGAAAATCTTCTCGACCTCGAAAGCAGACCGGGGAAAGCGCCCGGCGGCTACTGCGTCAAATTCAGCCATCGTGGAGTACCGTTCATCTTCATGAACGCCGTGGGCGTTCCCGAAGACGTGAACACGCTCCTGCACGAAGCCGGACACTCCTTCCATGACTTTGCTGCTCACTCGCAACCGTTCATTTGGCAGCGCACGTCCGGGCATGAAGCAGCCGAGCTGGCATCCATGTCGATGGAGCTGTTCGGCCTCAAGCACCCAGGGCAGCCGACCGGTTACTACACGCCGGCGGAGCGCAACGCGGCTGAGATCGAGCAATTCGAGGACGTACTCCAGAGTCTCACGCACATCGCGAGCGTGGACGCGTTTCAGCTGTGGCTCTACACGAGCCGGAAAGGGAACGACCCGAACGCGCGCGATCGCGAATGGGTCGCGATACGAGCGCGATTTGAACGCGGTATCGATTGGAGTGATCTGGATCGCGAGCGCGTGAGCCGCTGGTACCGCCAGCTCCACATCTTCGAATATCCGCTTTACTACATCGAGTACGGGATCGCGCAGATCGGCGCGCTGCAACTCTGGCGTAACAGCCTGCGCGAGCCGGCCGAAACACTCAAACGTTATCGTCAGGCGCTCGCGTTAGGCGGCACTCGGCCGCTTCCAGAGATCTATCGGGCGGCAGGCGCGAGGCTCGTGTTTGATGCGGATGGAATGCGCGAGCTCGTACGGCTGGTTGAGGAGCGCATTGCGGAACTGCGGAGCGCGAACGAAAACAAATAGCTCTGAGTGGCCAGCCTTCAGTTCAGAGTCTTGAGAATGACAAACTGACCTTGCGCGGCTCCCGTTGAAGCAAAGCAGGTCATTCTGAAGATCCAGTACTCAAGACTGCCCACTCAGAGCTATTTGTTTTGCGATGTGCACCCACCTAACAACTGCGCGTCTGGTTCTGAATCCGATCAGCGACGCCGACTTCGCCGAGCTGCATGCGATCCTTACCGAGCCCGGCGTGCGACGCTACCTCTGCGATGACGTGATAATCCCGCAGTCCCAGACTCGCGACTTCATCAGTCGCAGCCGCGATCTGTTCGCTGCGCATGGCGGCGGACTCTGGGGAGTGCGCCGGAAAGCCGAGCCGGAGCTGTTAGGCTGCGTCGGCTTCTGGTATTTCCACGAACCGGCGCGCCTCGAGCTACTGTTCGCGATGAGCGAACGGGTGTGGCGTCGGGGGTATGCGCGCGAGGCGGCGCAGCGAATGATCGAGTACGGACGCGAGCATCTCGGGATGCGTTCCATCCTCGCGAGCACCGACACACCGAATCTCGCCTCGATCGGCCTGCTTGAGGGGCTCGGCTTCGCCCTGACGGAGCAGCGGATGGTGAAGGGACTTGCAACCGCATTCTTCGAGTTGCGCGAGGGGTCATGAACTGGTGGGCTGTGGGGACTCCAGGGCTGTTCTTTCTGTTCTTCTTCGGGCTCGTGCTTCCGTTTATCGCCTTCAGGTCGCGCGACCGCCTGACGAGAATGCGTCCGCTGCCGACGCGGCGGCGGCTCTATACATCGATCGTCCTGCAGCTCGCCCTCTTCCTCGTGCTGGCCCTAGGCACTGCTTGGCGGGAGGGGATCGACCTTTGGCGCTGGCCGCAGCGGATGCTCCTGCCCGGCCTGGCCACGCTCGGTCTCTTCGTGCTCATGGTCGCTGCGACGCGGCCGATCAAGCGGGATGCAGTCCGGCGTCGAGAGCCCAGGGTGTACTTCGCGATGCCGGGCAACGCCGTCGAAATGGCTCTCTGGATCGCCGTGTCAGTGATGGCTGGCGTCGCCGAGGAGGCTGCCTATCGCGGTGTTTTCAGCGACCTGGCCACTCGCCTAACGGGGAGCATGGCGGCGGCCTGGGCGCTCGCCGTGCTTGCCTTCACGATCGCGCATGCAAACCAGGGCATCAAATCCATGGGCGTGATCGCGCTCTTCGCTCTGGTGGCGCACATCCTCGTGTTTCTCAGCGGAACCCTGCTCTTCGCCATCGTTCTGCACGTTGCCTATGACGTCTCGGCGGCCTTCGATTACGTGCGTTTGGGACGCCAGTTAGGCTATCCACTGCACGAGGTGCCTGACGCGGCGGCTGGAGACGCCGTGACGACGTCGCCGGCAGCATCGTCTCCGTAGCACTCACGGACGAGTCACTGGTTAGGTAGGAACGATCAGTGGCCTGACGATTGCCTGACGCGAGGTTAGGCAGTAGACTCTCGAGAGGGGAGGTCCACCCTAACGGGCGAAACTGGAGGCGGACTCTGGACAAATCCCGCAGGACGGCGAAATTGTCTGCGAGCCGTAATTCGTCGAGGGCTCGCGCCGGCCAACGGCGTCTCACCCTAACGGTCAGCGCAAGCAGCCCCACCACTCCACCCCTCTCCTCACGACCGTCTCCACGACGAGGACGGAGACCCTAACAGGAACACACCTATGGCAATGCGGAAAGCAAAGCGGGGAGGCGCCAAGCGCGCCAAGAAGGCAAAGACGAAGCGCCGTTCCAAGAACGCGACCGGTACACCCGGCATCAGCCGCATCGATCAAGCGTCGACGCGGACGCACGGCTTCTTCGTGCGCGTCGGATATCACCGGACGCGTGATGGCTCGTGGCGGCCGAAGCATCGCGCCTTCTTTGGCGACGCCTCGTACGGCGGCAAGGCCAAAGCGCTGAAAGCCGCGCAGGCCTGGCTCAAGAAGGTCTCGAAGTAACTCGTCCTCGTGGTGGGGCCGGTGCATGCTCGATGCGCCGGCCCAATCGTCGTTCGCGCATAACGCGGGCGACATCCAGAGGGCGCTCGTTAACACGCTGAACTGAGCGCGGCGCGCTCCGGCGCGCATATGCGTCGGCGCCCTTGCCCCCGCTCCCCCCGCCTCCGCCCCCGTCTGATCCGGCTGGACCGCTGCTCGGCCGCTGGCGATTACTCCGCGCGGACGCAGCGCTCGAGTTTGCGGCTGGCGTGCGCATGGAGTTTCTTCCCAACGGTCAGCTGCATTACAGCATCCCCGTCGAAGGCGACGAGATGGTCGTGGAGCTTATCTACCGGGTCGAGGGAAACACGCTGCGGACGGACAACCCGCTCGCGCCTCACGCGACGGCCACGCAGTACGAGTTCGGAGCCGGCGAGGTACTCATCCTGAACTTTGCGGGCCCACGCGCGTGGTTCGTCCGTGAACTGTAGCTCTTAGGTCTTAGCTCTTAGCTCCTAGGTTGTAAGGACTAGGAGCTCGAGCCTCCCACTCGTTATGCCCCCTCCTCACGCAGAACCCGGCCGCCTCGAAGCCATCTGGCGTAAGCGCGCTCATCGCGGTCCCATGGATCCGCTCAGTGAAGCGATGCTCGAAGCCGGCTGCGGCATAACGGGAGACGCGAATTCCGGTGGACGACGGCAGGTAACCATCATCGAACGCGAGCGATGGGACGCGCATATGAGCGTCCTGGGCGCCCAGCTCAATCCGTCGACGCGCCGCGCAAACCTGATGGTGAGCGGGCTCCCGCTTGCGAATTCGCGCGGCCGGACGCTGCGCATCGGCGCATCGCGCATCCGCATCTTTGGCGAGACGAAGCCGTGTGAGCAGATGGAGGCAGCACTGCCTGGACTGCGTCGCACCATGTACGACAATTGGGGCGGCGGCGCCTTTGGCGAGGTGCTCGAGGGCGGCCTGATTACAGTCGGCGACGAGGTCGCGTGGGAAGACACTCGAGCCGCCGACGCTTAACGAGCTACAGGCATGCCGATCTTTCGTAAGTCGATCATCAGTACCGAGTGCGATGAATGCCGCCGGCTGTTCGCGATCTCGTCAGGCGGCGTCTGCGAGAATTGCCGGCGGATCCTGTGCAGTGAGCATCTGCATGGAAGCATGGCGCGTCGTATGGCGATCGCGTTCGGTGCGCAGATGCTGTGCGTTCGATGCCGCTTGGGTCTTCCAATACCACCGGTCAAATGACGGAGCGGCTCTATTACACCGACGCGTACTGCGTACGATTCGACGCTCGCGTGCTGGAAGTAACTGAAGGTGACCAGCGTCGCGTCTACCTGGACCGCACGGCTTTCTATCCCACCTCTGGCGGACAGCCGCATGACGTCGGCACGCTGGACGGCGCAAAGGTCGTGGACGTCATCGATGAAGGACAGCGCATTGCGCACGTCGTCGATGGCCGCATAACGGGCGATCGCGTCACCGGCGACATCGACTGGACACGCCGCTTCGACAATATGCAGCAGCACACGGGACAGCACGTTTTATCGGCGCTCTTTGCCGATTTGTTAGGTGCGGCGACGCAGAGCGTCCATTTTGGTGCCCAAAGCTCCACGCTGGATCTGAACGTGGAACGTCTCAGCGCCGATGACCTCATCGCCGTGGAGCGGCGCGCCAACGAGATCGTATGGGAGAACCGCCCGGTGCGCGTCAGCTTCGAGGACGCCGCGAGTGCCGCTGGACTGCGCAAGGCGTCGGAACGCGCTGGTGAGCTGAGAGTTGTCACAGTCGAGAATCTCGACCGCAGCGCATGTGGTGGCACGCATGTGCGCGGCACCAGCGAAATCGGACTTGTGCTGCTGCGCCGAACAGAACGCGTGAAGAAGGCATTGCGCGTCGAATTCCTGTGCGGAGCGCGTGCGCTTTCGCGGGCACGCGCGGACTTCGCGCAGCTGACGCGCATGGCGCAGAGCGCGTCCACGTCGATCGAAGAGCTGGGCGCAGTATTCGATTCCCAAGTCGCGGCGCTGCGCGATGCTGAAGCGGCGCGGCGACACCTGGCCGAAACTCTGGACCAGTATCGCGCCCGTGAGCTGCACGACAGTACCCTGGCGGACGCGTTAGGCGTGCGCCGAGCGGTGCAGCGCTGCGCCAATGGCACAACGCTGGAGGATGTGCGGGGTCTCGCGCTGGCGTTCGCGACACTTCCGCGCGCCGTGTTTGTTGCGGCGACCGAAACTCCGCCTGCGGTCCTCGTCGCCGCATCGGACGATTCAGGCGTAAACGCGGGCGAGCTTATTCGAGCGGCGATTGTCCCACTCGGCGGACGCGGCGGCGGCTCAGCGCGCCTGGCGCAAGGAACCGTGCCAAGCAGTGAGGCGCTGGTCGCTGCGCTGCGCGCGCTCTCCCCTGACGCGCCGAGCAAGCCAAGCTAGTTTTCGCCCGTGCCCGACTACCTGGATCGACGCCCTAACGAGTATTACCCCGTCGCCGCGCGGCCATCGTTCCTCGTCGTGGCGGACGACCAGGTCGAAGCGCACCGGGGCGCGTTGGCGCTCATGTCGAGCGTCAAGCGGCGTGGTGTGTGGACGCTGGCAAAGCGCTTTCGTATTGCAGCGGTCATGGCGGAAGCGAAGATCGATCTGCGCGAGGCACGCATTTCGAGCCATAGCGAAATCGAAGTGTTTGCCTTCTGGGCGTCGATCGAAATCATCGTGCCGCCGGGGATACGAGTCGACGTCCAGGACAGCGCACTCATGGGCGAGGTCAATTGGGAATCGACGGACAACCAGAACCTTTCGCACGACGCGCCGTCGGTGCTGATCAGGGGGAGCGTGATTATGAGCTCCGTCGAGGTCAAAGTGCGCTACCTCGGCGAGACGGATCGTGAGGCAAAGCGGCGATTGAAGGCTGCCAGGGGCTAAATCGGTTGGGGCGGCAACACTTTCCCCGTGTTTCTGTCTGGCTCTCTACAGCTGTCTGCCTTAGCTTCGCCTATAGACAGGAGGCTGGCGAATGACGGAGCTCAGTGCCTGGCTGGACGGCGCCGCCGCGCGGGTGTTCGCGCTGTGTGCGACCCTGTTCGTGTTCCTCAATGCGGGCGCCGTGACGGTCCTCGTTATGAAGCGGGACCGCGCCATGGTGAATCGATGGACCGCGCGCTGGCTGGCAGCCAACTTCGCGCTGCTCGGTGCCGGCCTGGGTGTGCCGTTCGCGGCCAAGGTGGTGCATGTCACTGTGGACGCGTTTTCAGCGTCGCGGACCCTGACGAACCCGCCGACTCGAGAAACGGAAGCAGACCCACGGCCCGTCAGACCTTAGCCTAACGAGGCAGCGCAAGCGTGGCGGGGCGGCGTCATCATGGACGCCGCCCCTTTTTGCATATACGGGTTGTTACTCACTGGATGATTGGGCGGGGACGCGGCGGGTGCTGCCGATCGCGGCGATCTTCACGCCGATCGCGGATGTCCTCGACGCGGTCCCGACGATCTTCGCGTCTGTCGCGCACGTCTTCACGCCGATCGCGCCGATCTTCACGCCGATCGCGCACATCTTCGAGACGATCACGCAGGCCGCCGTCGTGTTTCGCGTCGCGGGCGTCTTCGCGACGATCGCGACGATCTTCTCGGCGGTCGAGTACGTCCTCGCGGCGGTCACGGCGGTCTTCACGCCGATCACGCACGTCTTCGCGACGATCGCGGACATCTTCGATGCGATCGCGTACGCGG